>JAYUFN010000202.1:0-5155 GCA_043738705.1 Bacteroidota bacterium | reverse complement strand
CCAAAATTAAAAATGGGTTATAAAGGCAATGATACCTACTCACTTGTAGAAGGTTTTTTAATGAGAAGATTTCCTGTTTATAATAATTCTGATAGTGTAAATGCAATTCCAATACGCTCAGGAATGACTCGTCAGATTCAGTATCGGGTTATTCCCGCAGAAAACGAGACTTTTAAATTCAAAGTGATGCGAACTTTCGAATTCAAGACCTCTCAATAATTTGAACAGTCTGTTTTTAGTGTTAATAATAAAATGATCTGCAAAGACAATAGTGTTTATTAATTTCAATTTTATCCTAAACTATATTGAATGAAAAAGCTCCTGCTTATTGCTTCTATGATTTGTTGTGTGCAATATTTATTTTCACAAACAGCGCTTGAGTTAAATGCTTCAAAAAAAATATTGCCCAATGGTTGGACTTTGTCGCCCGTAGGTAGAAGTATTCCTTTGGGGGACCTTCCTTTAAATATTGCAGTGAGTAAATCCCAAAAACTGATTGCAGTTACAAATAATGGGCAGGGAATTCAAAGTATTCAATTGATTGATCCGCATACCGAAAAATTATTGGATAGCGTAGTAATTGGGAAAAGTTGGTACGGATTAACTTTTAGCGATGACGAAAAATATTTGTACGCTGCTGGTGGAAATGATAACTGGATTTTAAAATACGCAATCGTAAACAATAAATTGGTTCTCAACGATAGTATCATACTTGGAAAAAAATGGCCTAATAAAATATCTCCAGCAGGTATTGCTATTGACGATGAGAAGCATATTTTATATGTGGTAACAAAAGATAACAATACCCTCTATATCATTGATCTTGAAACCAAGATCGCAATGGCTTATAATCTTGGGGGAGAAGCATATGCCTGTGTTTTATCGCCTAATAAAAAAGAATTGTATATCAGTTGCTGGGGATGCGATAAACTTTATGTGTTTGATACGGAGAAGAAAAATATTTCAAATCAGATTCCTGTAGGTGATAACCCTAATGAGATTCTCTTATCTAAAAAAGGCAATTGGATTTTTGTGGCAAATTCAAACGATAACTCCGTTTCAGTGATTGATGCAAAAAAAGGAAAAGTAGTTGAAGTTTTGAATGCCGCTTTATATCCTGATGCGCCCAACGGCTCTTCTACCAATGGTTTGGCATTAAGTGCAGATGAAAAAAGATTATATATTGCCAATGCAGATAATAACTGTTTATCGGTATTTGACGTGAGTAAGCCAGGAGCGAGCAAGAGCAAAGGATTTATACCAGTTGGTTGGTATCCCACAAATATAAAAGTAATTGGGAAAAAGGTTTTTGTATCAAATGGTAAAGGCTTTTCTTCTATGGCAAACCCATATGGTCCCAACCCATTTGGTAGTAAGCAACAAGTTAATTATCAACAAGGCGATAATGCCAAACCTAGAGAGGTTCAGTATATAGGAGGCCTGTTTAAAGGCACAATGAGTATTTTTGAAGAACCCACTGAAAATCAATTAGCAATTTTTTCAAAACAGGTTTATAGTAATACCCCCTACAAAAAAGAGCAAGAGAAAATTGCAGAAGGCGAATTAGGTAATCCTATTCCAACAAAAGTTGGCGCCAAGAGCCCGATTAAATATGTGTTTTATGTGATCAAAGAAAACCGAACCTATGATCAGGTTTTGGGTGATGTAAAAGCTGGAAATGGCGACCCGCAGCTAGTTTTGTTTGGAGAAAAAGTTACTCCCAATCAACACGCCATCGCGAATGAATTTGTATTGCTTGATAATTTTTATGTTGATGGAGAAGTAAGTGCTGACGGACATAACTGGTCAACTGGTGCTTATGCAACGGACTACCTTGAAAAAAATTGGGTAAGTAGTTATGGTGGTCGTGGTGGAAGTTATGATGCAGAAGGAAACAGAGCTGTTGCTAATAATAAAGCTGGTTTTATTTGGGATCATTGTAATAAGGCAGGGGTTTCTTATCGCACTTATGGTGAGTTTGCAGACAATTATAAACCTAATATACCTGTATTGAAAGATCATTTCTGCCCTTATTTCACCGGCTTTACAGGTGCAGTAAAGGATACATCAAGATTTTATCAGTGGAAAAGAGAATTCGATTCTTTGTTAGCTATCAACCAAGTACCTCAGTTTAACTCGGTAAGGTTTGGAAACGATCATACTGAAGGATTGCGTAAAGGCAAGCCTACTCCATATGCCCATGTTGCAGATAATGATCTTGCTGTAGGTATGTTTGTAGAATATTTAAGCAAAAGTGTAATCTGGAAAGAAACTGCAATTTTTATTCTAGAGGATGATGCACAAAATGGAGCGGACCATGTGGATGCTCATAGAAGTCCAGCATATGTTGCAGGTGGATTTGTAAAGAGAAACTTTGTGGACCATACTGCTTATTCTACCTCCTCTGTACTGCGCACAATGGAATTGATTCTTGGGATACCTCCAATGAGCCAATACGATGCGGCTGCAACACCTATGTGGCGGGTATTTGCTAGTTCTGTTAACAGCAAAGGGTTTGTGGTTCGAAATAACCAAGTGGATCTGAATGATAAAAATACAGCGATGAATGAATGGCAGCGTAGATCAGAAAAGTTTGATCTTACAAAAGAAGATGCGGTGCCCGATCTTGAATTCAATACTGTGCTATGGCACGGTTTAAAAGGTGATGATGTGCCATTTCCAGGTCCAAAGCGAGCTGCATTTTTTAAAGAATATAAAATCATTGATAAAAACTAATTAATCCTTATCGCCCAGTAACGATGACGATTTTAGTAACCAGTTTGTCAGTACCTCCGTCATCGCGAACTATTACTAAATAAACACCACTGGCAACTTTTTTGCCATTATAGCTATTCCCATCCCAGATAGCCTGACCGCCTAATGCCCTTGTTTGGTAAACAAGTTGACCATTTAATTCGGCAATCTTTACGAGTGCATTATTGGTAAGTCCACGTATTGCAATGGTTCCATTATATCCTGGTGGAACTGGGTTGGGGAAAACTAGTACCTTGTTATTATTTACAGAACCCTCAGTGGCAGTGCTTCTGAAGCTGCAAATCCCGTTAGAGGTTGCAAAAAAAACTTCCCCAGTGTTTGGATTGATTGCGATTTTTTTTACATCATTGCTGAGTAAGGGACTATTTTCTGAAGTAAATTGATAAATAATTTTATCGGCATCAGGAGATACTAGCCAAACACCATTTTTGGTCCCTATCCATTTTCGGTTTGCAGCGTCAACTGCAATGGATCGAATTGTTTCATCATGAAAAAGTAATCCCGCAAATCGATCTTGCTGAACAATTGGTAGTAATGCATCACACCCAGCGCCATTAAATATATCTGATAAACATTGAATGATTCCAATTCCCCTGTCAGTACCTACCCAAATAAAACCATTTTTATCTTTAGCTATACAGGTAACGTTGTTACTTGGTAAGTTTCCATTTCCGTTGCCCGCAAGATAATTTTTCCACTTATCATCTGAAGTTGCATCCAGATTTGCACCCGGATTATAACAGAATAGCCCATTCCCTTTTGGACTTACAACCCATATTTGATTAAGGTCATCCACTACTATTTGGCTAACAGCATTTTCGGTTATTGCAAATGGAATACTGAATCCCTTCCAGGTTCCATCTTTTTTTCGTACTTGTAAATTTTTTTTTGCCCCATAATTACTGATCCATAAATTGTTGTTCTGATCAAAGTAAAGACCACTCACCCTAACGCTCTTTGGATCGGATGGGGAAGCCTGAAGGGTAGAATTATTTTGTTTATAAATTGAAATATCACTTCCAGAAAAATTTACAAGTCCGCCGCCATAGCTTCCGGCCCAAATACTTTCGTTGTCTGGGTCAAACGCAACGGTAATAAAGTCTAAAACAGAATCTAATTCTGGTTTATTGAAATAGCCTTTGAAGTTCCATTCATCATTGGTATATTCAAATATTCCATCTTTATTATGCAAATAGTTCCAAGCTTCATTAACTGACCCTGCGGCAACAACTAGTCTGTTTTTATGAAATAACATTTCACCGCTTGCATTTCCAAGCGGACCATTCGGGATAAATTGATCGATACTGTTATTACTTTTAAGGAGTCCGCCAAAAAAATCAGCAATCCAAATATCATTCCCATTTTGTAAAGCATTTTTGGGAAATGTAATGATTCCGGGTTTAGAAATACTTGATTGTATAAAACCGGATTCATTTAAAGTAATTACACGTGAACTGTTATCGGCTTTTCGCTCACAAACTTGTAGGGCATTCGAGGAGCTATTTAGATTTACGATTTGACAGGAAGCATCTGTGTAAAATAATTTCCATTGCCCGTTATTTTGTATAAAAAGAGAATCGTTTTTCTGAGCTACCATTTTATTGTTAACCGACACTATATTCTCAATAGAACCAGTGCTTAACCCAACCTGAGAACCAAGCAATTGCCAACTTGCAGGGCTCGATAAATTAGCAGACTTTAGGTCAGCTTTTTTAAGCCCTTCTTTTGTTGCTGCATAAATGAACTGATTATCAGAGCAAACTGCATTCACCCTAATCTGAGTCCCATTTACCCCAATCAGCCAAGTGTCTTTTATTTCATATTTGTGTAAGTCAACAACAATAATTCCAAGACCACTACTTATATACGCTAGTCCATTATTACAATAAATTGAAAGGATACTTTTATCACCCACATAAGTAGAACGCTGAATATCGCCCATATTGGTTACGATACTTCCCTTAAGAATGTCGAGGTTACTATTACTATATGCAATAATTAGCTGTGCTGCTGTTGCATCCCAGGCGATTGCAGCAACGCCAATATCGGTTAAGCCAGTAATCTTGGTATTTCTACTGATTTGATTTTTATTGTCTATAGAAAAAACCGCTGCATCCGTTGCAGCATAAATTTTATCGCCTAACACAACTTGGGTACAATGCTGATAGGATAAATGTTCTCTCCAGTTACCAATCGGTTGAACCGGGTTTTGTGCAGCTAGTAAAAAAGGGAAAGTATTACAGTATAAAATGGCTAAGATATTCATACCAGTTTTCATCATTCCTACAGAATTGAATTGAAATAAATACTTTAGAAAACGCAGGATCATCTATTAAAGTTAAGAGAATCCCAGAAACCGAAATCTTGTTTTGTAGCAATA
>JAYUFN010000201.1:0-1828 GCA_043738705.1 Bacteroidota bacterium | reverse complement strand
GCAGAATCGCAATATCGAATTGCTGAGATCCTTTTTAAACAACACATTTTAAATGCTTCTGAGAAAACAGCTTTTGAAGTTATTAAAAAATGGGGATCGTACGAATATTGGGTAGCAAAGAGTTATTTGCTTTTAGGAGATATTTATTTAGAGGAAAATGATTTGTTTAATGCGGAAGCAACTTTTAAAAGTATTGTAGATAATTCAACTCTGTTAGATATAAAAAAAGAAGCTAAGGAAAAATTAGATTCGGTTATTAATGAAAAAAATAAGATTAATAAAATTGAACAACAGTAAATCAGTTACCATGTTTTCACTGAAAAAAATAGCTTGTCTTCTGTTGTTAGTTATCTTTTGTATGAATATAGCAGAAGCGAAAAGACAAAAGAAAAAATCAACTGCGACGCAAGTTCAGGGAAAGAAGAAATCGAAGAAATCAAAGGAAAGCTCTTCGAAAAAATCTACCGTAGTCAATAAAAATAGTTTCAATACAGTGCTACCTAAGCAGTATGGTTCCGTTGAAATAAACGATTATTCTGCTAGAATTGACAGAGAAGGATTGGGCGACACCAGTAATCCTAGAGAAGTATTAATTACTTCTACTTTTAAGCCAGTACTTAAAAATGCAGCTAAAATTAATTTCACTGCCGCATCTACTTTAGCAGATAGTTCGAAACTTGCGGTGACTTATAAAATACCTTCTCAAACTTTATTTTTCTCTTATCAACCTGTTTCCATTAAACCAGTTGCTTTAAATCAAGATTCTCTTGAGAAATGGCAGAACGATCATTTCATCAAACTTGGATTTGGAAATTTTAGTACGCCATTTGCAGAAGCTGGTTTTACTTTTGGCGATGGAAAACAATCTAGTATTGCAATTCATGGTAACCATATTTCATCAAAGGGTAATTTGCCATTTCAACAGTTTGGGAAAACAGGAGTGGATCTACTGTCAATTTTCAATACTGTATCGCAACACGAATGGACGAGTAAAGCCTTTTATCAATCAAGTACACAATATTTTTATGGCTTTCAGCCGAGTTTACAAAATTTTACAAAAGATTCTCTGCTACAACGTTTTAATACGGTTGGATTAGAAGTTGGTGTTCAGAATAAACAGATTGGCAATTATGGATTATCTTATCATCCACAAATTTTCCTGACCTATTTTACTGATAACAATAAAGGAAACGAATTTAATTTTATTGGAAAGCTCCCTTTTACCAAATCGTTTGGAAGGGTTTATTCTTTTGGTATGGGTATTACTGCTGATATAGTTGGCTATAATTCGCCCATGCTTCAAACTACACTGCAAATAAAAAATAATTTATTTTATATTGATCCTGCTTTGCAATTCAAGACACCAAATTTTAAATTAAATTTCGGTATCAAACCCTCTTGGGACAATCAAAAATTTTCTTTGCTCCCCAATATAACAGCGGAAGCTAGGATTAAAGAAACTGGTATTAATATTGAATTGGGTTGGATTGGATATTTTCAGAAAAATGGGTATCGAACCTTGGCTTCTTTTAATCCTTGGATCCTCAGACCAACGAGTATCTTGAATACTAAAATAAAAGAGCAGTATATTGGATTAAAGGGTAATGCAGGTAATCATTTAACGTATCAAGTGAGAGTTTCATTCATGCAATTATATGATCAGCCTTTATTTGTAAATAACTATACAGATGGAAAATCATTTAATGTTTTAGTTGATCCTAAAATCCAGTTACTGCGTTTGCATGGAGAACTTGGATATCATATACAAGAAAAATTTTCTTTCATAGGATCCATCAATTTGAATGAATATACCAATTTAGCCAGCTAC
>JAYUFN010000200.1:0-5174 GCA_043738705.1 Bacteroidota bacterium | reverse complement strand
TTGTTCTATCAGGTTCAGAATGGTTTCATAAAGCACCATGATGCCTGCTGCCACTATCAAACCACCTTCAACAGCGGCAGAAACAAACTCGGCTTTTCCGTGACCGTAGGGGTGTTCAAAGTCTCTTGGTTTTGCGGCTATATATAAACTATACAATCCTATAAATCCTGCAATTACGTTTACAATACTTTCGAGTGCATCAGTCAGGATCGATAAAGAGTGTGTGGAATAGTAGGCAATGATTTTTGCAATGAATAATACTACACTCAACGCTGAAATCCATTTTTGTAATCTAAAGTTTTGTTGAGCAGTTCCCAAGATCGGATGTTTTTGTAAATGTATTATTTATGCTCTAATTACTATTACCCTTATAACGCAAAAACGATTATTAATTCAATGTTTTTTCCTTAATTACTTCCTTTGTGATAACTACCTGCTTAAGCTAACTTAATTAATTCAATGGTATAGCTGATTTTGCAATGCTTTTCGAGCATCAAAGAGACACCGCAATATTTTTCTTGTGATAAACTTACAGCTCTTTTTAATTTATCTAAATCGGTTTCAGTAACATCCGCTCGATAAACCATTTCAACAGATTTAAAAACTTTTGGGTGTTCGTCAGTTTGTTCTGCTGATGCCGAAACATCAATTTTGGTATAGCTAACTTTCATCTTGTTTAAAATATCCACTACATACATTCCGCTGCATCCGCAAAGCCCTGCCAGTAATAGTTTCTTTGGGCTCATGCCACTATCCAAACTGCCATTATCAATTGTGGTATCTATTCTGATGGTATGACCGTTATCAGAAACGGCATCAAATGCTAGGGCTTCTACCCAGTTTGCAGTTACTTTCATGTTACAGCTTTTAAAATGAAATGCGTTAGAAAGTAAAGGTCTTTCTAACGCATTTATGTTTGGTTGAAATATTACATTGTTTCAAAACGCTTCTCAACAAAACGCCAGTTTACTACATTCCACCAAGCGTTAATATAGTCGGGGCGTTTGTTTTGATATTTTAAATAATAAGCGTGTTCCCATACATCTAATCCTAAAATAGGGATACCCTTTAAATCACTAATATCCATCAAGGGATTGTCTTGATTTGGAGTTGAACCAATCACTAATTTTTTATCAGCATTTAAAACTAGCCAAGCCCATCCACTTCCAAAACGATTTTTTCCGGCATCTGTGAATTGTGTTTTAAAAGCATCGAATGATCCGAAACTCTGGTCGATAGCTGTTGCTAATTTTCCTTCCGGTTTTGCACCGGCAACAGGACCCATACATTGCCAGAATAATTCATGGTTGTAATGTCCTCCGCAGTTGTTTCGCATCTTAGGAGAATATTTTGAAATAGCATGAAGTAAATCTTCGATTTTGCTATTATTGGTATCTACTTTTTCAGCAGTACAGGCTTCTGCTAAATTCTTAGCATAGGCAGCAGCGTGCTTGCTATAATGAATTTCCATTGTTAAGGTATCTATCACAGGTTCTAATGCCTTATAATCGTATGGTAAAGGTTGTTGTGTAAACGGACTCGCTGCAAATCCTTCGAACGGGTTTGCAAGTGCTGGTAAAACGGTCATTGAAATACCGGCAGCAATTGCAGCTTTACCTGTGTTGGCTATAAAGGCGCGTCTTGTGGATGGTTTGTTTTGCATGGGTTGTATTTTAGCTGGATTGATTTGATCTTTTAAATTTAGCTATAAAAACTCGCATCTGTTTAAAAGATCTGTAGTAGAATTCTTGATTAAACAATTGTGAATCGCGCATGGCTTTATAAGTAAGAAAGAGCCCGATAGGTATTAATATAAAAGTTGATAACCACATACCTATCAATGGACTCACAGAATTTGATTTCACAAATTTTTCGCCGAAAGTATTGAAGAGATGAAAAATCACAAAGAAAATAATTGCAAAAACCAAGGGGGTTCCCAATCCTCCTTTTCTAATAATTGATCCAAGCGGAGCCCCAATCAGGAAAAGAACCAAGCATGCTACTGATAGGGTCAATTTTCTATGCCATTCAATTTCGTGTAAGCGCAACGAAGTAAGTTTTGAAGCATAGTCTTCTGCAAGTAGCCCAATATTCCCTTTGATACTAGTAACTTGATTCGACGCCCTTTCTAGGGTAATAGCCTTTATCGAATCTGGAATGAGTTTAGCGAAACTGCTCGTATTTTTTAATTTCGAAGTAGCTACTTTATGCCAGCCAGTGTCGGCATATTTTGTAAAAGTTAAATAAGGATTTACTTCTACAGCAGACTTTTTCACAAAAAAAGTATCGATATTATACAACGAATCGATTGCCACATTCAATTGACGTACACTCAACATTTTAGGGTCATAGAAAGCACTATCTTTTGAATTATTCATCTGAAAACTTTTGAGATCGAATACTTTTTTATAAGAATTAAATCCCATTCTCATATACTCAGTATTTGCAACACCTCTTGGCCCACGCTCGGAATGCCGCCAACCATTTTTTAGAATAAATTCCAAAAACTGCTGATCATTACTGATACGCATAATACCACTTTCTGCTTTTATCATCTGATCCTGCAAACCATTACTCTTTTCAAAAATCACTACATCGTGAATAATACTATCGTTCTTTTCCTTACTTCCCAATTTAATTACATAACCATCAATCTTGTCGTAGAACACACCTGGTTTAATGTCTAATGCAGGTTTGGATACGATGATATTATATTTGAGTGCAGATAGTTTTAACTGGGTAACTGGGATAATATTATTTGCAAAAAGAAATGCCAATCCGCTAACTAATAAAGTAATAAATAATAATGGTCGCATAAACCTTAATAAAGGAATTCCTGCTGCTTTGATGGCAACCAATTCAAAACTTTCGCCCAAATTGCCGAAAGTCATGATGGAAGAGAATAATAAAGAAAGAGGTAAAGCCGTTGGAACCCAAAATAAAGTTACGAGGCCTACTAGCTTTAGTACCGTAATAGTCTCAAGCCCTTTTCCAACAAGATCATCAATGTATAACCAAAAAAATTGCATCGTTAAAACGAAAAGCGAAATAGCAAAAGCCCCGATAAAGGGTCCAATAAAAGCGCGAATAATCAGAATATCTAGTTTTTTAATCACTTGTCCTTGCTTAATATTGCTAAATGAGCAACGCAAAAGTAATGCTTTCATCAAAGGAACAGGAATTGGTAATGAATGCCGATTGGATTTTAACAAAGAATGCAGTGATTCAAAAGCTGTATACTTTTTTGGGGCAAGTGAGTACAGTTTATCAAAACGAGGTAGCCCTTAATATTGCTCTTGCTAATGAGCCTGCTTTTGCAATTGCCCCAAAGATTTCAAAAGGCGAAAATTATGAAGGGTTGCCATGGGTAATGCTCGACTATCCTCGATACTTTGAAGGGCAAGATGTTTTTGCAGTCCGTACTTTTTTCTGGTGGGGTAATGATATTAGTATTCATGTTCAATTGTCAGGCAAATTCAAAACCTTTTACGGCAATGCTATTCAGCAATATTTTCAATTACGTGTCGGAAATCCTCATCCCAACTATGAATGGTTCATTTGTGTTAATTTGGAAGATGCATGGAAACACCATTTCAGACCAACTAATTATCGAAGGGCAGCGGAATTAAACCCGGCAATCATACCTCAACTTCCATTTATCAAACTGGCAAAAAAAATCCCACTCAGCGAGTGGGACGATACAGCTTTTTTCTTGCAACAAACCTTTATCGAAATATTGCAAATATTAACCAACCAAACAATTTAAGCGCCTAAACGGTAAAACAATTCTTTTACTTGATAGTTCCATAATTGGGTCTGGTCTTTAATCTCGGTTTTTTCTGCGAAATCTTTTATGATGAGAATAGTTTGATTAGAAATTTCTGTCTTTTCAATCTTGAATTCAAAATATTCATTTTTTTCAGAATGTAACCAATGATAACGAATAAATTTATCTGATTCTTTATCCATCACCTCTGCTTTATCAGGTGTGCCGCCGCTCCAAGAAAAACTATACACATTTTCCCATTCGTCTACTTTATCTGCAAACCATTCTTGTAAACCTGCTGGAGTTGATAAAAATTCATATAAAATACCTGGGGAACATCTCACCGGAAATTCTATCGTAAAAAGTTGCTTTTTGCTCATTATTCTTATTTTGCTACAATCAATCGTAAGGCTGCAATAATATTAAATAATACTTCCTTTCCAAATGTTTTTTTCAATTCGACTCCCTTTTTATTGTATTAACTAAGTCGGGGTAGAAATATAAGTATCTAAGTGATTGTTTTTCAATTGTTTGTGTAAAATTATTTTTTTTGAAGGGATTCAAATATTTGTTAAATTGCTAGTAGCATACAGTGATTAAATGAAAATGTAGGGCTACCTCCCCAATTCTCTGAAAGAACTTTTAGGATATATAGATCAATAAATCTGGTATTTATGAGTATGCGTCAGCTAAAAATATCGAAGTCTATCACCAACCGTGAATCCCAAAGCTTGGAGAAATATCTTCAGGAAATTGGTAAAGTGGAATTAATTTCACCTGAAGAAGAAGTGGCACTGGCGTTACTCATTAAATGCGGAGATGAAAGGGCTTTAGAAAGACTCATCAAATCGAATCTGCGATTTGTGGTTTCTGTAGCAAAACAGTATCAAAATCAAGGACTTACTTTACCAGACCTAATTAATGAGGGTAATCTTGGTTTGATTAAATCGGCACTTCGTTTTGATGAAACTAGAGGATTTAAGTTTATATCCTATGCCGTTTGGTGGATCCGTCAAAGTATTTTACAAGCACTTGCAGAACAGAGCAGGATCGTTCGATTGCCTTTGAATAAAGTGGGATTAACCAACCGAATCAGTAAGGCCTATCAACAATTAGAACAGGAATATGAGCGGGAACCCACGCCCGAAGAATTAGCCGAAATCTTAGATATTGGTATCGATGAAGTTACAGCCACTATGAATGTTGGATTTAGGCATATTAGCATGGATACCCCACTCTCGAACGGCGAAGATGGTACCATAATGGATTTGATGGAAAACCCAAATGCCGAAAAGACCGATGAAAAACTGGCTCATATTGAATCGCTCAAGTTAGAAATTGAAAGGAGCCTCCGAACTTTAACAGAAAGGCAGAAAGATGTAGTGTGCTATTTTTTTGGGATAGGAGT
>JAYUFN010000199.1:0-14300 GCA_043738705.1 Bacteroidota bacterium | reverse complement strand
CAAAACCAATGGCACTTCCAATAAAGCATTTTGCAAATCGCGATTATTGTTTAAATCGAATACCCTATAATCGAGATCTAGTTCTTCGGCAAGTGGTTGGATCTGAGATTTTGTCCTTCCGGCCAATATTGGCGTCAACCCATAACTCTTAGCCATCTTGGCAATCAAACGGCCAGTATATCCGTTTGCACCGTATAATAAAAATCGAGTGTTTTCCATATCGGAATGTACAAACAATGCAGCTGAATTTAAAATATTGAAATAAAAAAGGGGAAGTTTTTCAACTTCCCCTAGCTAATCCAATTTAAACGTGATATTATTTTCTAAGATTAATTACCCCAATACTTGTTTCTTTTGGTGCTACAATCACCACATTTGTGATTGTAGAGTCCATGTAAGGACTATTCGCATTAATGAATACTTTATAGGTACCATCTTTTAGGCCGCGGACCGCAAAATATCCTTCTGGTGTAGGAAGTGCATAAGCTGTATCAGTATTATTGTAAATCGTTAAAACTGCTTGAGCATCTTTTTGAGGAACAATTTTACCTACTAAACTTGCGGATGTTCTTTTTACAAAGAAGTGGAATACAGGGCGTAAGAAGAATACCCCATTTCTATCTTGTATAATTGAACGCGCCACGTCAAAGTCAAGCCATAAGCGATTCCTGTTTGGCATAAATTCTTCGCACTCATCTCCTCTCATTTTTATCAATATAAAATTAGGTGCGTTAGCTGGTAAATTTACAGGATAAGTAATATTGTTTTTCACCAACGAATTGTTTGTTCCAATTTCAATTTTGATTAAACGAATAGAGCCTTTACTGATATTTGATTCAGCCAATAAAGTATCTGTTCCGTTACGTAATTGAAGTAAGTCGTAGATACCGGCTTTAATGCCAAGGTCGTGCCATACAAAAGAAGAATCATTATGACGATCATTATCGCCCATTCTTTCAAAGTTAGAACTGTCGTGTCGGCGTGTATCAGAGCCAGTATCAACAAGTACTTTGATCGATTTAATATCAATCAAAACTTTATCAAACAAGCCAGGTCCATCAGTTAAGTAAACTGCCAGAGATTGTTGGCCTGCTGGAGCTTGTGCCGAATTACTTTTATTACATGCTGTTGCAAAAATTGCGACAGCTATTGCCAGGATTGAGGCAAATGATAGGAGGTTTCTAGTTTTCATTTTTTTAATTGGTTTAAGTAGAATTTATATACTATACTATTATATTTAGATTATTAGGGCTGCTTAATTTTTGCTATCGTGTTATTCACTTTTAAATAGATACGAAACGCTGCTCCCTGTTTACTAAAGACTTGTTAAAGACATCAACTATTTTTATTCAATTAATTATATATTCTCTGTCAAAGCAAGTGCCACATTTTGTTAAAGCTTGTACACCCTTTAACAAACGGCATTATAGAAAAGCAATACAGTTAATAGATACCTACAGATAACGACGCGTTGCCTACCAAACAAAGTATTATTTTAATAAGTAGAGGCAGGTAAAATTTGTAAACGATCGTTTTCTCTTCCTATCCTTTAGTAAAAATAATTATATTGTGTAATTATCGAATTACCATACTAAAAAATAATTTAACGCAAACCACAAATTAGTTTATGAAAAAAAATCTTTTATTTGTATTGGGAATTTGTTTGATGAGCATCTCTTTCGCAAACAATACCAAACCAAAGCAAGCCTATTATCAAATTATTGTTTATCATTTAAAAAATGAAACACAAATTCAACAGGTTGATGATTATTTAAAAAACGCTTTTTTGCCAGCACTGCATCGCGCAGGTGTTTCTAAAACCGGAGTATTCAAACCAATTACCAATGATACTTCTGCAGATAAAAGTATTTACCTCTTCATCCCGATGAAATCTATAGAGCAGATTGACCATATTGATCAAAGTATCTGGAAAGATGCGCAACACGAAAAAGATGGAGCAGCATATTTAAATGCCGTTCATAATCAATCCAGTTTTTTGAGAAAAGAAACCATTCTAATTAAAGCATTCGAGAAAATGCCTGACTTTGCAATCCCTAATTTATCGGGGTCGACTGCAGAAAAGATTTATGAGCTGCGCAGTTATGAAGGAGCAACTGAAAAAATATATCGCAAGAAAGTAGAAATGTTCAATGCAGGAGGAGAAGTTGCGCTTTTTAGTAGGCTCGAATTCAATGCAGTATTCTATGGTTCAGTGATGGCTGGTGCGCAGATGCCAAATCTAATATATATGACCAGTTTCAATAATATTGCAGAGAGAGATGCTAAATGGAAAGTCTTCGGATCTGATCCTGAGTGGAAACGCCTATCAGTAATACCTGAATATCAGAATACCGTTTCGAAAGCAACTATTATTTTAATGCATGCAACTGCATACTCAGAACTTTAATAAGAACACTGATTAAGATCTTATTCTTGATCCAACTGTTTAAACAACTGAAGCATTTCTTCCTCTGAGAGATGCTTCTTGTTTTTAGGTTGAAGGCTATTATATATTTTACCAGAAGTATCTGGTAAAATTTTTTGAATACCCATCAACTTGTTATCAATCTGTATCATTCGAAAATGTATCCGATCAAAAACATACCAGTCAAACATATCCTGATATACTAATTTGATAGGTTGATTGTACTCGTATCTTTCTTCTGCTTTTTTGTATTGGAATTTAAGAAGATCTAATTTTTTACCTTCCATTAATACTTGATAAAAACTAGCATTTGTTTGCTTCTCAATTGGAGGATAATTGTTTTTAAAAACTACTGTTCTATTCACCCCTTTTAGTTGATAGTTGAGTGTAAAAGCTAGTACTTGTTCGGTAAATGCAAAAACGGTTGTATCTTTTTTAATAAATAATTGTTGAGATACCAGATTAAACTGAAACAATGCATCTGAAAAAATTTTACCTCTAGTAAGCTGAACAACTCCAGTAGCCCAATTTTCGTTTAACATTTGGGAGCCTTCAACTCCCGAATTTGGGTTTGAAGCAAATTTTTTTCCTGAGAGGTCGTATGATTCATCTAGCACTTTATTGGCAGAGCTAACCGTTTGAGCAAGTACTTGTTCGCCGAAAACTAAAATTACAATAATTAAAAGGGATATTTTTTTCATGGATATTTTTCAAGTGATTGAAGTTACTTAACCATGCGAATTTCTCCCTTTTATTGGATAGAAGGATGAAGCAAGAAAATAAGAGGCAAAAAAAAGCACTGAAAAATCAGCGCTTTTAAATGATACGTTACTTACAACTATTGTATTTTTCCACCGTTTTAGAAAGTTGCGCATAATTTAACTGATTACTCTTTAAATCTCCAATTAAGCTACTGCAGTCTGCAAATGCGGTTCCAACAACTGTTTCAAAATTCTTAGCTGTTACCAATAAAAGGTCATCGTTATTTTTAACTTGGATATACCAATCACCAATTCTGCCATCTGTAGTGGTTGCGGTAAATGCATCAGCGCCATTATAAAGTAGTTTGCCGCTATTATTGGTTTGTTTCTGATATAAATTTGCTCTTGATCCGTTGATTATTGTCTTATAAAAATCATTGGCAAAAGCGATATAATTTTCGCTACCAATTTCGAAGCTGGTTAACTCAGCCACCGAATAAGTTTTTTTAGTTCCAGTTGCAGCTACAAATACGATCGTTGCCTTTGAACTTAATAATTCTTTGATATTCCCTTCCACTTTTGAATTATTCGTTAATACAACAGATCCTTTTTTGAAGCCATCTGGGATTTGTGCACTCGTAAAATTTGAAGAAAGTGTAAATACAATTAATAGCGAAAAAATGGTCTTTTTCATAGTGTTTTGTTTTGTGTTTAAATAATATTTTACTTACTAATAAGTAAGTTTATATAAGAAAAAATTATTTCAATTGCTTTAGCAAAGCTTTTCGTATTGAATCATAGTCGGCTTTTCCTGAAATCCTTGCCAACTGTACCCCAGCAGCAAGATTTGTCATAATCAACAAGGCCCTAGTTCTAGCAGTTTCTTCAAAATGTAACTCACCATGCTTCCTTCCTTCTACAAGCGCATTTTCAACCATTCTTAAAACCATTTCGATCAGTTCGCTGACTCTCACTTTAACAGATTCTGGCAATGTGTTGTAATCAGATGCGATAGATCCAATGATACAAATACTATCGCTCTCACATAAACCTGTATACCGTTCAATGAATTTGTTAATTTTTCCGGTTGCAGATAGCTTTGAATTTGATAATTGTTCAGCCAATAATTGATAATTTTGAATATAATTCTCAATCAGGGCCATGAGCAGGTCTTCCTTACCCCTGAAATGATAATGTACTGCCGCATTCTTAATTTTCAGCTCCCTTGCAATGTCAGCATAACTAAAGGCATTATAACCATAATACTGTATAAATTGTTTTCCAATTTTTAGTATTTCTTCCTTAGTATCTGTAGTTCTATTACTCACTTGGCAAAAATAGTAGTTACTTACTAATAAGTAAGTTTTTTACATTAATATTATCTTAACTTTTAAAAAATCATTCGGCTTCCTCGTTTCTAAATACAATTACCCCATCAAATACATCCACGAGTACCGTTTTATCTTTATCGATATCTCCTGCCAAAATTTTCTTACTCAATGAATTTACAATCAATTTCTGAATCAATCTTTTAAGCGGTCTCGCACCAAACTGAGGATCAAAACCCTGATCTGCTAAAAATTCAAGTAAATAATCACTAAAACTTAGTTTGATACCATTGGTCGCGGTAAGGAGTCTCAATCCTTCCAACTGAATTTTTACAATGCCTTTAATCTGCTTTTTCAATAGTGGCTGGAACATAATGATCTCATCTACCCTATTCAAAAACTCGGGTCTTACAGTCTGTCTCAACAAATTCATTACATCCAACTTTGTTTTCTCTATCACCAGGTCCACATTATCTTCATCAACCGTTTCAAACGCATCTTGAATGATCGCACTACCAATATTACTGGTCATAATAATGATCGTGTTTTTAAAGTTCACCGTCCTGCCTTTATTATCAGTTAACCGACCATCATCAAGCACTTGCAACAATATATTCCATACATCTGGGTGTGCTTTTTCAATTTCATCCAATAGCACCACACTATATGGTTTTCTACGAACTGCTTCTGTTAACTGACCGCCCTCTTCATAGCCAACGTATCCCGGAGGTGCCCCAACTAATCTAGAAACCGTGTGTTTTTCCTGATACTCACTCATATCAATTCGCGTCATCATGCTTTCATCATCAAAAAGATATTCAGCCAGGGCTTTTGCTAATTCTGTTTTACCCACACCCGTTGTACCTAAAAAAATAAATGAACCAATCGGTTTTTTAGGATCCTGCAATCCAGCCCTACTTCTCCTTATTGCATCTGCAACCGCACTAATGGCTTCTTCCTGTCCAACAACACGGTTATGCAATTCATTCTCCAGATGCAATAATTTTTCTCGGTCGCTTTGCATCATTTTAGCTACTGGAATACCGGTAGCCTTAGCAATATTATCTGCAATATCTTCGGCATCCACTTCTTCCTTCATCAGTCTCTTACTATGAGCACTCAAAGCATTGAGCTGCTCGTTAGATTCCAAGATCAGCAATTCTTCTTCTTTTATTTTACCGTACCTAATCTCTGCTACTTTCCCATAATCGCCATTTCTTTCCGCCTGATCTGCTTCTAGTTTTAATTTTTCAATATTAGATTTTGAAGACTGAATTTTTTCTACAATTTCTTTTTCCTCTCTCCACTTTGCTTTCAATGTATCACGCTCTACACTGAGGTTACTAATTTCGATATTCAGATCCTTCAATAAACTTTCATCCTTCTCTCTTTTAATGGCTTCTCTTTCAATTTCAAGTTGACGGATTTGTCTTTCGAGTTTGTCCAACTCCTCAGGCATAGAATTCATTTCTAAGCGCAATTTTGCAGCACTCTCATCAATTAGGTCAATCGCTTTGTCTGGCAAAAAACGATCCGTAATATATCTGCTCGATAGCTCAACTGCGGCAATGATAGCCTCATCTTTAATACGAACATGGTGGTGTGTTTCATAACGATCTTTCAATCCACGTAAAATCGAAATCGCATCTTCGAGACTGGGTTCATTGATCATCACTTTCTGAAAACGGCGTTCCAAAGCTTTGTCTTTTTCGAAATATTTCTGGTATTCATTTAAAGTAGTTGCGCCAATTGCTCTTAACTCACCACGAGCCAATGCAGGTTTTAAAATGTTTGCAGCATCCATTGCGCCTTCTCCTCCACCTGCACCAATCAACGTATGGATCTCGTCAATAAAAAGAATAATTTCTCCATCACTTCCTGCTACTTCTTTTACAACTCCTTTCAACCTTTCTTCGAATTCACCTTTATATTTTGCACCTGCAATCAATTGACCCATGTCCAAAGCAAAGATGGTTTTGGAACGAAGATTATCTGGTACATCCCCATTGATGATTCGCATGGCAAGTCCTTCAACAATTGCGGTTTTACCTACACCCGGCTCACCAACTAAAATTGGGTTATTCTTACTTCTACGAGTTAAAATATGCAGGGTTCTTCTAATTTCTTCACCTCTTCCAATCACCGGATCGAGTTTGCCTTGACGGGCCATATCATTTAGATTCTTCGCAAACTTATTCAGGTTATTCATTTGCGTTTCCTGAGTCTGAGAACTAATCGTATCCCCTTTTCGCAAATCTTTAATAGCCGTAATCAATCCCTTCTCTGTTAAACCGGCTGCCTTTAATGTTTTAGATACATCGTCATTAATTTGCAAAAGACCTAATAACAGGTGTTCGATACTCACAAACTCGTCTTTAAATTCCTTCAACATATTGTTTGCTTGCATCAGCGCATTGCCAAGATCGCGGCTTATGTTTTGAGCTGCATCACCACCTGCGCTAGACTTTGGAAGCTTCGCAATGGCTTCATCCATCTTCGATTCTACGAAGCTGATATTGACATTATTTTTTTTTAATAAAAATGCAACGGAACTATCTGCATCTGCTAGCAATATTTTCAACAAATGGTTGGTCTCTAAATTCGGATTACCATTGTTAAAAGCAAGCTGTTGTGCTTTCTGAATAGTTTCTTGCGCCTTGATGGTATAATTGTTGAGATTCATAAAATATCCTCCTTATTCAATTAAGAACTGCTTAACGATTGATTGTTTATCTTCCAATTTGAATTCAAAAGGAAGCATTATTTTAGATCAAATATCGTTCTAATATTCAGTAGGGGTTCAGACCATTTTAAAAACGGAAATTATGTCTGTAAAGTTCAACATTTTCTGCGTAAAAGTCAGTACTGTATTGATTTGTCTGCTATTCTTTCAGCAAATAAAAGCTCAATATAATTTTACTAGTCTCGACCAAAAATTGGAATCATCCAAAAAAGAGCTTGGCAGCATCGCAATCACATTGGTTTATAAAGATGGAAAACTGATTTATCAGAAAGCATTTGGCGAATGCAATCTCAAAACACAAGCACCCATTGCAAGTTGCAGTAAATGGCTAACGGCTGCGCTGGTTATGAGTTTTGTAGATCAAGGGAAACTTTCTTTAGAGGATAAAGTAACTAAATACATCCCTTTGTTTGCAAAGTATTCCAAAGGATATATTACTATTAGAGACTGCCTAAGTCATATGACTGGCATTGAATCGGATGCGAGTGTTTTGAAAAGATATTTTGATCGCAAACAATTTCATAATCTAGAGGAAGAAGTAAATGATTTTGCATCCAAAAAAGAAATTCAATCGAATCCCGGATTAGAGTTCAGGTATAGTCAGGTTGGATTAAACATTGCGGGTCGGATTATTGAGATTGTTGGCAAACGCGGCTTTGATCAGTTAATGCAAGAACGCATCACAAGACCTTTGATGATGCGAAACACAACCTTCTCGAGCCTAGATGCCATCAACCCTTCGGGAGGGGGCGTATCAACAGCAGGCGATTATATGAACTTTCTGGTGATGCTTTTAAACAAAGGCGAATTTAATGGCAAGAGAATACTTTCGGAAAAGTCAATTGCAGCAATGAATACCATTCGCACTAATAGCGCAATCATTAAATATGCACCCAAAGTTGCAGAAGGTTATAATTATGGATTAGGGGAATGGATTCAAGAGACCGACGAAAACGGCAAAGCAACTGTGGTAAGTTGCCCCGGATTATTTGGCACTTGGCCATTGATTGACCTTTGCAGGGGCTATGCCTGCATTATTTTTACCAATAGTTTATTGAAAGAAAGTAATAGCGTGTTGTATAGCGAGATTAAGTCAATCATAGACGGGCAAATCGCATCACAATGTAAATAAGCACCTTTGTTCATCTTTATTTTTATTATTTGAAGCAAACCCAAAAAAATACCATTCTCGTAAAACAGTTAGCCGCTTCTTTAGGCTTTAGCTATTGTGGTATTGCTAAAGCAGAAAAATTAGATGAAGATGCGAAGAGGCTAGAATCGTGGTTGCATCAAAACAATCACGGTAGTATGCAGTACATGGAGAATCATTTCGAAATGCGAGTGGATCCTAGAAAATTAGTTCCAGGCGCTAAGTCTGTGATTACAGTATTGCAAAATTATTTTCCTGAGCAAGCCCAGTCTGTAACTAGTCCACACATTTCGAAATATGCATTTGGAAAAGATTATCACGATATTATTCGGGGGAAACTAAGTTTGTTATTAGAGGAATTAAATAAACAGATTGGCGAAGTAGCAGGAAGAGGTTTTGTAGATTCCGCGCCAGTTTTAGAGAGGGCTTGGGCTGTGAAAAGCGGTGCAGGGTGGATTGGCAAAAACGGCAATCTTATTAGCAAACAAAATGGCTCTTTTTATTTTATTGCAACACTGATCGTAGACATCGATCTCGAATACGACGATCCTTTCGCGAAAGATTATTGTGGATCCTGCACAAAATGTATCGACGCCTGTCCAACAGATGCAATTGAACCGAATAAACAAATAAATGGCAGTAAATGTATCAGCTATTTTACGATCGAATTAAAAGATGCTTTGATACCTGAAGAAATGAAAGGTAAGTTTCAGGACTGGATGTTTGGTTGTGATGTTTGTCAAGATGTATGCCCATGGAATCGATTCAGCAAATTTCATACAGAGCCAGCGTTTGAACCAATTGAAGCGATCATTTCGTTCACTCACAAAGATTGGGAAGCATTAAGTGAAGCATCTTTTAAAAAAATATTTAAAGATTCTCCTATTAAAAGAACTAAGTACGCTGGGATACAGCGGAATCTAAAATTTATTCAAAATAAATCAGACTATTGATTTAAGTTATCCGAAGTTCCTTCTAAATTCACTTGCTGGTGTTCGGATAATTGTTTTAAAGTTTCAAGATTCTGCTCCATCAATGGGCCCAGAATTTTATCGTTCATAAAAGAACCAAACTTCTCCCAAGGATACCAATGGAGCTTTTGAACAAACTGCCACTGCACAATAGTTTGAGTGCTATTGGCTGTTTTTATAAAGTTGACGGTGCTTTCTTGCCTTGAAAGTTCAGGCGACTCCCAAACCGACACCACAGAACTATCTGTAACCCCAGTGATCAACACTTTTTGGTGGCCTAACAAAGCCTCTCTAGATGAGTAAATCTTACTGTTTGATGATTTCATACCCTTCATCCAATAAACCCATTGGTTTAAATTAGCGACATGGAATTTAATGGAATCAACTGATGCTGAAATATTTACCGCCCTTGAAACCACAACTGTAGATGGCATCATTACTGAAAAAAATAACAGTACAGAGCATAAAGCAATAAAGCTGATTAGAATTAATTTTAAAAATCGCATACACTATTCCCACTTAAATGTTTTGAAAGCAATGGCATACACCACAATTGTCCAGATACCCAGAATACCTAACTCATTCCAGCAACTGGCGAGGCTTGCTCCTTCAAATGAAATATTACGCATGGCATTATTGAAATGAGTTAATGGTAGTATTTTACAAATCGGTTGCAACCAGGTCGGAAAAGCATCAATAGAGAAAAAAGTTCCAGCTAATAAAAATTGTGGCAGGGTGATCAGATTTGCAAAAGGAGGAATAGTACTCTCGTTTTTAGCAACACTACTTACTATAAAACCAAACCCCATAAATAAAACCAATGCTAGAAAACTTAGGACCATTATTTCAATAAAAGTTTGAAATCCGTGTACCAGTGTAAAATGAAAAGCAAAATGTCCTACTCCAATTACGATGATGGCAGTGAGCATTTGAAAGATCACCCTACTCAATGCTTCCCCTAAAACGATATACGATCTTTTTATTGGCGTAGCATAAAATCGTTTTAAAACCAATTGCTGGCGAAGATTAAAAAACAAAAAAGCAACTCCGAAAACGCCCGAACTCAACAAAGAAAAACCCAATTGCCCAGGTAGTATAAAATCAATTGTGCGATAGATCCTTCCAGGAATTTTTTGAATGTTCTGATTGATTAATGCATAAGTAGGCGCCCGACTAAATGTACGTTGGTTGATACCTGCTATTACTGCATTTAATATAGATTGTAGTACTTGTATATTTTGGGGATTCACCGCCTCTGAGCTGGTTAATTCTATGGAGTAAGGAGAATTGTTTAAACCAGATTTTTTGATCAGTATCATTGCTACGAGTCTTCCCTTCTCCAGATCTTCTTTCAATTCTAACTCAGGCTTCTTTACCACATTAATACCAGCAATATTTTTAATGGAACTATAAATCGAATTAAGCGTATCTGTTTTTGCATCGAAAGCTACATTAATAGCCACCCTACTGCCACTTCCAATAAAGCCGAAAACTAAAATAAAAATTAAAGGAAAAGCAATGCTAAAAATAACTGCTGAGGGGCTTCTAAAAACAGCTTTCAGGCTCCCTTTTGTAATCGCAAACATTGCCTGTAACTGACTGTAATCTCCTTTCATACCTTATTTATTTTGATTTTGGTCAGATGGAATTAATAGATATCTGCCGCTTCTGAAATTAACAAAACTGCAAATTTTTAAAACAAAATAATTCTTAACGCAAATCAAATAAAAATGGCAACCTACTTTGGGGTTCACCAACCATTTTTTTAGCTTGCTTAACTTGCTGCAACATTTCAAATTCTTTAACGCCAATTTCTTCCTTGACAAGATTAATTTTTACAGTTTTCTTGTAATTTTCGAGTATCTGTTCTAATATATTTTTCTTTTGTGGATATTCTGTGATCCGATAAGATTTTAATTTTGCCATATCAATAGCATAATCTATAGCATCCTGCAAAGTTCCAATTCTATCAACTAGTCCAACAGTCATTGCCCTGCTACCCGTCCATACCCTACCTTGCGCAATACTATCGATATAACCAATATTTTTTTTGCGTCCACCCGATACGCGGGTTTTGAAAGTAAAATAAATTGAATCTACAGCGCCTTGCATAAAACGTTTTTCAGTTTCATTCAATGGTCTGCCAGAATTACCCATATCAGCAAATGGTGCAGTTTTTACTCCGTCAAAACTAATACCCAATTTATTTTTAAAGAAAGTTCCAAAATTAGGCACGATACTAAAAACACCAATCGATCCAGTAATGGTATTTGCATTTGCAAAAATATAATCCGCATTACATGAAATATAATATCCGCCAGAAGCTGCCACGTCGCCCATACTTACAATAACCGGTTTTACTTTCCGAATTAAAGAAACCTCCCGCCAAATAACATCACTTGCTAGAGAACTTCCTCCAGGTGAGTTTACCCTTAATACTACTGCTTTGATATCTTTATCCAATCTAACTTTACGAAGAATAGTTCTAAACTCATCACTTCCAACCGATTCATTATCGCCCTTGCCTCCTACAATATCTCCTGCTGCATACACCACTGCAATTTTCGAATCACCATCTTGCTTAAAATTTGCAGCTTTTACATAACTGTCTAATCCAACGAAGTTGATTTTCGAATTTTCATCTACCACAAGCCTCTTGGTTATCTCAGCCTTTAATTCATCGTCATATTTCAGTCCATCTACCAACTTGTTTTTCAAAGCGTCATGAGCGGTTTGTATTGCACCATTTACTGCTAACGCACGAATAGCAGCAGTATCCAGTTTGCGCGTTTCGGCAACAGCAATTAAAAAATGATTATACAGGTCTCCTAGCCAAATGCTTGTTTGTAAACGATTTGCTGCAGTCATTTGCGTTTCGCGCAAAGGCTCCGTAGCACTCTTAAATTTACCGGCATAAAATATTTGTGGTTGAATTTCAAGTTTGTCGAGTAACCCTTTTAGATAAATCATATTACTCGAAAATCCATCCCATTCCAAACCTCCTTGAGGATGGCAATAAACCTTATTTGCGGCGCTGCCTATATAGTATCCTTTCTGTGTAATCGTTTCTCCATAAGCAATTACAAACTTTTGACTTCTCTTGAAATCTATAATCGCTTTCCGGATTTCTTCGCTAGCAGCATAGCCATTGGGATTGCTACTGCACAATAGATAGATGCCCTTGATTGCCGAATCTGATTTTGCATGCTTGATCAGTCTTATCACATCATACAATCCGGGCGTTTCAGTTTCGTCGGAATTTGAAAGCATTGAAAACGGGTTATCTAAAGCTTGCTCTTTAAATACTTTAGAGAGGTCTAATACTAAAACAGCTTTTGTTCCAATGTCGGGCTTTTCTGAACCAGAAGTAGCACCAGCTATTAAACCAATTATGATTAGCACAAATAGGACACAAAAAATAAATAAAGCGAGTAATGATGCAAAAAATGTTTTGAAAAAGCTTCTCATGTGTTAATTTTTATTGATTTTGGCCACATGTAATTCGCTAATAACATTTAGGTTGGTAACAAATTTTGTTATGGCTCATTTCATATATTTTACTATGCTTGATGAATTTAAAAGATATTTGTCCCTCACAATGCTTCAAATTATGAATATAGCTTATTTGCTGATAGGCGGCAATCTAGGAAATAGATCTGCAAATTTGCAAAAAGCCATTCATTTAATTCAACAACAGTGCGGAAAAATCGTTCAATCGTCTGCAATATACGAAACTGCGGCGTGGGGATTAACCAACCAGCCTTCATTTTACAATCAGGCCTTGAAATTAGAAACTGAAATGCCTC
The DNA here is from genome assembly GCA_043738705.1 of Bacteroidota bacterium. GTDB lineage: Bacteria > Bacteroidota > Bacteroidia > Chitinophagales > Chitinophagaceae > Sediminibacterium. The sequence continues at coordinate 1,176 of JAYUFN010000199.1, read as the reverse complement.
CAGATCAATTAATGCAACAATTACTTCATATTGAAAATGGTATGGGAAGAGTTAGAACAATTAAACTCGGACCAAGAATCATTGATTTAGACATCCTTTTTTTCAACCAACTGATCCTTGATTCTACTTTATTGAAATTGCCCCATCCAGATCTACAAGACAGGCGTTTTGCGCTATTACCCATGGCCGAAATTGCGCCATACTTAGAACATCCAGTGTTTCAAAAAACAATCGAAACTCTTTTAAAAGAATGCAGCGATCTTTTAGATGTGCAAAAAATGTCAATCGAGGGATAAATCGGAAACCTATTTTTGTTGCTAAGGGTAAGCTATGAAACACCATTTTATAACAGTTGAGGGAAATATCGGCGCGGGCAAAACAACTTTAACCCATTTATTGGCAAAACATTATAATGCCCGAATGATATTGGAAGAATTTGCTGACAATCCTTTTCTTCCAAAATTTTATTCTAACCCTGTGCAGTATGCTTTTCCTTTAGAATTATTTTTTATGGCTGAGCGATACAAACAATTAAAGGATATGGTACACACTAAAGACCTGTTCCAAAGTATCACTGTTTCGGACTACCTATTTACTAAATGTTTACTTTTTTCAAAAATAAATTTGCCCGACGAAGAGTTTCGATTATACCAAAAAATATTCGACATTATTCATCAACAATTATTGTTTCCCGATATCCTGATTTATTTACACGTGCCAGTAAACAAATTAAAAGTAAATATTAAAAAAAGAAATCGAGTTTACGAACAATCCATTCCAGATGAATACCTTTTTAGCTTGCAGGAAACCTATACTAGTTATATTAAACAACATAATATCAAGACCATTATTATTGATGCGAGTAACGCAGATTTTTTAGGAAACGAAAAACACTTACAAGTAGTATTGGATGCTTTAGAAAAGGATTTTGATGAGGGGCAACACTATTTTAGTTTGCCGTAGACAATATAAAAAATGGAAATAATACAAAAAACGAACGACCCAGTTGCAGCTATGCGGATCGCAGAATACCGCAACCTAATGCTGGGCAGATTCTTATTTATTATGGGCCTTCGAATGATGGGCACACTGGTTGGCTGGTGGGTTTACGAATTAACCAATGAACCATTTGCAATTGGATTGATAGGACTTTCGGAAGTGATTCCTGCTGTTTCA
>JAYUFN010000198.1:0-5204 GCA_043738705.1 Bacteroidota bacterium | reverse complement strand
CGCTGGAAGCAATTGAAGCTGTAACGGTTGGTTGACTTGTTGAAGTAAAAGAGACATTACCAAGATAGCTACCAACGTGATTAGAAGCGACAGCTGCTAAACGGATAAAAACGGGAGTAGCACCCAACGTACCACCAGTAGCTGCAGGTAATGAAAGTGGATTAAAATAAGAACCACCGCTTGTGAGGGCAAGTTCAAAACCAGCAGGAGCAGTTGCTACTATTTGTTCAGTAAGATTCGTCAAACCACTAGCAGAAACGCTAATGGATGATGGAGTTAGTGAAGCTGTTCCATAAGTTGTAGGAACTGCTGCGAAACTGCCACTAGCCACAATTTGTGCATTCGTTAATTGAACGCAAAGGAAACAGATTAATGTAAGTAAACTTAGGGATAAAAACTTTTTCATACGCTGAATTTGTAAAAATGGATCGATAATCGGATTATTTGGATTTATTGAATTTTGTGGTGCTATTTTTTAAAAATTATTTTTTATGAAATGGCTTTAGACATTGGCTTTCCACCCTATTCCATAAAGGAATTGGAATGAGCCGATGTCGAAAAAATGGTTGTTGAAAAAAAGTAGAAAATGCATTGAGTATGCGCAAAAAAACAACTCTCGGTACTACGGATAGTTTTACCAAGAAAAATGTAGAACAGTTTAGAGGTTGTTCGAATAAGCGCATAGGGATTTGCTTAATTTAGAAGCAAATTATAACAAATAAATCACATTTTAAATAAATTATTTTTCAAGAAAATAGAAACATTCATATAAGTAATTGATTTACAATATTTTACAAGCTTTATTTTATCATATTTAATTAAAATCGATAAAATTTAACTGCCAAAGTCAACATTTAAGGTTTTATAGATCAGATTGCTGCTAAGCATTAAAGTAAAGACGTAAATTCGTTTGATTGAATCGTTGAAAAGAAAGAATAAGCAATGCAGGATCGTTTACAAGAGTTTAGTAAGGATTTCGATGGTCAGTTTTATTTTGATACAATTATGCGGACCCTTTACGCAACAGATGCATCTGCCTATCGTGAAATGCCTTTGGCTGTTGCAATTCCCCATTCTACGGATGCAATTAAATCGCTCATCCAATTTGCCAGAGAAAACCAAACGTCCCTGATTCCAAGAACAGCCGGCACTTCACTGGCTGGCCAAGTAGTGGGAAATGGTATTATTGTGGACGTATCCAAACACTTTACCCAAATTTTAGAACTCAACGAACAGGAACATTGGGTTCGTGTTCAACCTGGAGTGATCCGCGACGAATTGAATATGTTCCTAAAACCCTACGGACTATTCTTTGGCCCCGAAACCTCCACCGCCAATCGAGCAATGATTGGAGGAATGGTAGGAAATAATTCGTGTGGAAGTAATTCTATAGTTTATAAAAGTACCCGCGAACACTTACTTGAAGTGACCGCTATTCTAAGTGATGGTTCAGAAGCAATTTTTAAAGATCTATCGATTGATGAATTCCATCAAAAATGTGAAGGCAAAGATTTTGAAGCTAAAATCTATCGTTTTATTCGCTCTATGCTGAGCAATTATGATAATCAAGTTGAAATTAGAAAAGAGTTTCCTAAAAAATCTATCACACGCAGAAATACTGGTTATGCAATAGACGTATTATTAGAGACCGCACCTTTTACCATTGGTGAAGCAAATTTTAATTTTTGTAAATTGATGGCAGGCTCTGAAGGCACTTTGGCATTCCTCACAGAAATAAAATTGAATGTGGTTCCGCTCCCACCAAATGAAGTTGGATTATTATGTGTTCATTTTAATTCAATCGATGAATCGTTGAGAGCCAATTTAATTGCACTAAATTATAACCCATCGGCGAGTGAACTAATCGATCATTATATTTTAGAATGTACCAAAGACAATATTGAACAAAGTAAAAATCGTTTTTTTGTTCAGGGAGATCCGGGCGCAATTTTAGTCATTGAATTTGCAAGAACCAATCGGGAAGAAATTATAGAAATTGCAAAAAAAGTAGAAACTGAGATGCGCGCCGCAGGACTGGGATATCATTTTCCTTTGCTATTCGGAGCTGATACCAAAAAGATATGGACACTACGCAAAGCCGGTCTGGGTTTGCTTAGTAACTTACCTGGTGATGCTAAAGCTGTTCCTGTAATTGAAGACACCGCAGTTGATGTAAATGATCTTCCAGCTTATATTAGAGACTTCAATGAGATTTTAAAAAAACATGGTTTGTATTCTGTGCATTATGCGCACGCTGGATCTGGTGAAATTCATCTACGCCCCATCATTAATTTAAAAACTAAAGAAGGCAATCAACTTTTTAGAATAATTGCAGAAGAAATAGCTACCCTTGTTAAAAAATATAATGGATCACTGAGCGGAGAACATGGTGATGGAAGATTACGCGGAGAATTTATTGAACAAATGATTGGAAAAAAGAATTACCAATTACTCAAGCAAATTAAAAACATCTGGGACCCTTATCATATTTTTAATCCGAATAAGATCGTAGATACCCCTTCGATGAACACGATGCTGCGCTATGAACCCGAACAAAAAACACCTACTTTTAAAACAGTATTTCGATATCAAGATCAAGATGTTTTGCAACATGCGGAACAGTGCAATGGATCGGGCGACTGCAGAAAAACAGCTTTATCAGGAGGTACGATGTGTCCTTCTTTTATGGCTACCCGCGATGAAAAACATACGACTAGAGCGAGAGCAAATATTCTTCGTGAATTCTTAACACATTCCGATAAGATAAATCGATTCGATCATAAAGAAATTTATGAAGTAATGGATCTCTGTTTAAGTTGTAAAGGATGTAAATCTGAATGCCCTTCAAATGTAGATGTAGCTAAATTAAAAGCGGAATTTCTTCAGCAGTATTATGATAGCAATGGTGTTCCATTAAGATCTAGGTTGATAGCAAATTTTGGAACCATTTCTAAACTTGGCTCACTGGTTCCTGGAGTTTATAATTTTTTTGTTACCAATGAAATCATGAGTAAGCTGATCAAGAAAACAATTGGCTTTGCTGTGGATAGATCGATGCCTACCCTTCATTCAACTACCTTAATAAATTGGTATGTCAAAAACAAAAATAAACTCAACAAAGCTTCTAATAAAAAAGTATACCTGTTCTGTGATGAATTTACAAACTATAACGATACCAATATTGGCATTAAAACTATTTTATTATTAGACAGATTGGGTTATGAAGTAATTATTCCCAAACATATTGAGAGCGGTCGTGCCAGTTTATCAAAGGGTTTGCTTAGAGATGCTAAAAAGATTGCGAATCAAAATGTGGCATTGCTGCACCCTCTCATCAGTGCAGAAACGCCTTTGGTGGGTGTTGAACCCTCTTCGATTCTTACATTTAGAGATGAGTACATTGATCTGGTTGACGACAACTTATTATTTCAAGCTAAATCATTGGCAAAAAATGTATGGATGATTGACGAATTTTTATCTTCCGAAATTGCAAAAGGTAATATCAACGCATCCTCATTTCATGACCATCATCGCAAGATTCAATTGCATGGACATTGTCAACAAAAAGCCATTGCAAGTGTACAGGCATCCGTAAATATTTTATCCCTCCCGGTAAACTATTCTGTAGAAGTAATTCCTTCAGGATGCTGTGGTATGGCAGGTTCATTTGGATATGAAAAAGAGCACTACGAACTATCACAACAAATTGGTGAATTGGTTTTATTTCCAACCGTTCGTAAACAATCTAAAGAAGTGGTAATTGCAGCACCAGGAACTAGTTGTAGACATCAAATTAAAGATGGCACTGGCGTAAAAGCATTGCATCCCGTAGAGATTTTATATGCTGCTTTGAAATAACATTTTATTCAGCCACAGTTAATTGAATTCCTGTTTTTGTAAAGGCAATTTTATGCTGCTTATACAAAGTACCGGTAGTCATTTTAAAGACCTTTTTACTCATGCCAAAGAAGGCATAGATCTCTTCTGGTTCTGATTTATCGTGATAAGGTAAATAGCCGTCATTCTCTGCCAACAACCTTAAAATTTTTGCTGCTTCATCTTCTACTTTTTGAAAACCTGGTTTACCTAGTACTACATCGATCTTATTATCAGGGCGGATTGTTTTGATAAAGCCTTCCAATTTTTCGCCAAGATGCATTTCGCGATAAATCTCATTACTGTGTAATAATCCGATGTGTTGGTTATTGATAATCATCGCATATCCCAATTCCGTTTCCCGGTACACGATTAGTGACACGATATCTTTTTCTTTTACAGTTAAATTTTCATTACTCAATATTCCATCTATCTTTTCAGTAGCTGCTACCCTACCTGTCATTTCATCGAGGTATAATTTAACAACATATTCCGCCCCTTTACGCATGCCTCCCAACTGTTTTGAAGCAGGAACAAAAAGATCTTTCATCAGTCCCCAATCAAGAAATGCACCTTGACGAGTAACTTCAATTACTTTCATTTTTACAATATCTCCAACAACAGCATAAGGAATCTGAGTTGTAGCAATTAGTCTATTATCAGAATCGTGATAAATAAATACCCTAATCTCATCATCTATTTTCAAATCAAGTGGAGCAAATCGAATGGGCAATAAAACTCCCTCTTCTCCATCGTCTAGATAAAAACCAAAAGCAACCTTCCGAATCACTTTCATTGTATTGAATTCTCCGACCCTAATTTTTTCCATTCTACTCTTTATTACTTTGCAAAACTACGATTGTTTCCATAGATGCGATAATTTTAGCGTTTTGGCTGATTATATATCCTTGATTTCTATAAATATGATATTTTTACAAATGCCTGAGAAGCGAATATTTTTATTGTTTTTTTTAATGATTTGTACTACCCTTTCGCTTTCTGCTCAGTCAGTTTCGGGCAAATGGTATGGAGTTGGGCATATTGAAATTGCGGGTGATCACGAAAACTATTTAACCGAACTAGTGATTAAAGAGGAAGGCAAATTAATCAAAGGAGAGTTTAACTATTACTTCAGAGATAGTTTATTCAAAAATAAAATCACGGGTACTTATATTAAAAACAAGCGCCTCCTCAGCATCAACAAGTTTTCAATAATTTTTTATAAATCCTTAAGCACTAAAACAGCTGTCATGTGCAATATGAATGGCGTATTTGAATTAAGGGTAGCAAAAACGGGTTCTGTTCTAAACGGATCCATTACAAGCATG
>JAYUFN010000197.1:0-5217 GCA_043738705.1 Bacteroidota bacterium | reverse complement strand
TTTCTATCAACACTTTTCCCATTACTTTCCATATTTCCTTGTTGAAAATATGCTGCAAAGCGGTGCATATATTGATCGTAAGGAAGTATTGCCTCACTTTGTGCACCCATGAAATTTGTATACCAAACACCGATCAACGCCATCAAAACAGGTATATTCTTATTTAGTGGAGCAGATAGTAAATGCTTATCAACGGTTTCAGCTCCTCTTAATAATTCAATAAAATTTTCAAAGCCAATGGTAAGCGCAATTGATAAACCAATCGCGCTCCATAAAGAATATCTTCCACCAACCCAGTCCCAAAATTCAAACATATTTGCTTTGTCAATTCCAAATGCTGTAACAGATTTTTCATTCGTACTTAGTGCAGCAAAATGTTTTGCAATCTGATTTTCAGTTGCCCCAGAGCTTAAGAACCATTCTCTAGCAGTCAACGCATTGGTCATGGTTTCCTGAGTAGTAAAAGTTTTTGAAGCAATGAGAAATAAAGTTTCTTCTGCCTTAACTTTTTTTAAAGTTTCAGCGATATGTGTTCCATCTACATTGCTCACAAAAAAAGTTTCAATTCCTTTTACCCAGTAAGGCTTTAATGCTTCGGTAACCATCACCGGACCAAGATCGCTTCCACCAATTCCAATATTAACAATATAGCGAATTGGCTTACCGGTATATCCTTTCCATTTACCTGAATGGATCGATTCACAGAATGATTTCATCTGTTGCTGCACTTTTAGAATGTCGGCCATAATGTCTTTGCCATCTACCTTTACAGACGAGCCCGAAAAATTCCTTAAAGCAGTGTGTAATACAGACCGACCTTCAGTTTCATTAATTTTTACTCCTGAAAATTGTGCATTAATGGCCTCTTTTATTTTACAGTCTTCAGCCAATTCTAATAATAATTTCAATGTCTTTTGGTTGATAATATTTTTTGAATAATCAAAAATAAAATCTTCAAAAACAATTGAAAACTGATTAAATCTATCGGGTTCTGCTGCAAATAAATCGCGCATATGTTTTCGGTTCATTTCCTCATCGAAATGTTTTTTCAATAAAAACCAAGCTTGAGTAGTAGTAGGATTAATTCTAGGTAGCATATCTATTCTATTAGTATAAGGGATTACGAACTTTTAATTCTATAAGCTTTTAATGAGATCAATTGTTTGATTTACTTGACTTTGAGAAATGTCTAAGTGTAACACAAATCTTAATTGGGTAGGAGAGATAGCTATGGTCAAAACTCCCTTTTCCTTCAAAATGGCTGAGAGTTGCGGGGCAGTGTATTTTCCCTTCACTTCAAAAATTAGAATATTAGTTTCTACAGGTAGAATTTCTCCTATAAAATCTTTTTCTATTAAAACTTCCTCAATTAATTGTGTGTGCAAATGATCCTCGGCTAATCTTTTAACATTGTTTTCTAATGCGTAAATGCCAGCAGCTGCTAAAAAACCAGCTTGCCGCATTCCTCCACCAAAAAGTTTTCTCACTCTTTTGGCCTTTCTAATAAAATCTATCTTACCAATCAAAACAGAACCTACTGGTGCACCGAGCCCTTTGCTCAAACAAATCGAAATACTATCGAAAGTTGCGCCATATTGTTTAGCCGTTTCATTTTGGGCTACAAGTGCATTAAAAATTCTTGCGCCATCTAAATGAAATCCTAAATTATTTCTTGAACAAACTTGTCTAATCAATTGAATATCATTAAAATTATAACAACTTCCACCTCCACGATTGGCGGTGTTTTCAAGAGATACTAAAGTAGTTCTGGGTTTGTGAATGTCTTCAGGATTGATGGCATTTTCGACCATTTTCGCGGTAATTCTACCCCTATCACCTTCCAATAACCTCACTGAAGATCCTGAGTTTGCGGCGATGCCACCACCTTCGTATAAGTAGATATGGGAAAGTTTATCACAGATTACTTCGTCGCCTGGCTGGACATGACATTTAATTGCTATTTGGTTGCTCATGGTACCACTTGGGCAAAATAAAGCGGCCTCCATTCCAAAAAGGTTGGCTGACATGGATTCTAACTGGTTAATAGAGGGGTCTTCACCAAAAACATCGTCTCCAATTTGGGCATGCATCATTGCCTCAAGCATTAATTTACTTGGGTGAGTTACTGTATCAGATCGGAAATCAATCATATTTTGCGAAGATAAATCGAAAAATAACTTTTGTAATTATAAATCAGTATCTAATTTTATCCTCATTTAGTAGATAAATACAATCAATTTTACCCATTTCAATAAGTTTTTCCACAAAAACTAGCAAGAAAGCTCCTTTTTTAATACTTTTGCAGGCTCTGAAAAAGCCTGACGCCATTTTTACGGTGCTCTATGCATAATTGTATAACAATTGCAGTCTTTTCAACGTTTAACATTAATAAGAATAATAAACTATGAGGCAGCTCAAAATTGCTACCCAGATCACCAACCGCGATTCACAGGCCGTTGAAAAGTATCTTCAGGAAATTTCTAAGATCCCGATGATTAATCCTGAAGAAGAGACTACACTGGCTCAGCGTATTAAAATGGGTGATCAACGGGCTTTGGACAAATTGGTACAGGCGAACTTGCGTTTTGTAGTGTCAGTAGCAAAACAATATCAGCATCAGGGTCTATCTCTGAGTGACCTCATTAATGAAGGGAATCTAGGTTTGATTAAAGCCGCACAGAGGTTTGATGAAACTAAAGGTTTTAAATTCATTTCTTATGCAGTTTGGTGGATTCGTCAGTCAATTTTGCAGGCTTTAGCTGAGCAAGGTAGATTAGTTCGGTTACCTCAAAACAAAATTGGAACCTACAATAAAGCCAATAAAGCATATATGGCTTTTGAGCAGGAACACGAACGTGAGCCTTCGACCGAAGAACTTGCAGAAATTTTGGAGATGAGCGAAACCGAGATCAATAATATTTTCCAAAGCAATACTCGTCATACTTCATTAGATGCTCCGGTTCACGAAGCAGAAGATGTTGCAATGGGCGATTTGTTGGAAGGTAGTGATGATACGGACGAAGATGTGATGAAAGATTCTCTCCGCGAAGAGATCCGCAGAGTGTTAAAGTCGTTAAGTCCACGTGAAGCTGAAATAGTAAATGCTTATTTTGGTTTGGATGGCGAAAACGGTGTTACTATCGAGCAGATTGGAATGAAATACGATCTTACTAAAGAAAGAATCCGTCAGATTAAGGAAAGGGCTATCAAACGCTTACAGAAAGCGCGTTATAGCAATGCTTTAAAAGCTTATTTGGGATAATTTTATAAGTTGATAAATCTTTTAAAGCCCTCTGTAAAAATCAGGGGGCTTTATATTTTTATCAAGAAAGTTGACATTTCAATAATTCCATTTTATTACTACAGATTGATAATAACTTAAAAATATGAAGAGAAGGTTTAGTTATTTTATTTTTTTTATAGGGCTTTGCTCTTGTGAAAAAAATATTGATATTAAGCCTGAATCAACAAACGCAAAATTAGTCGTTGATGCCCAGATCGAAAACGATCAAGCACCTATCGTAGTTTTAACTAGTTCAATCGGATACTTTTCAACTATCGATTCGAATATTATAAACAATAGTTTTATTCATGATGCTGTTATATCTGTTTCTGATGGAAACAAAACGCATCAGCTCAAAGAGTATAAAATTTCTACTTCTGGTGGTAGTTTTTATTATTTTAGTAGCGATCCATCCAACCCTGTGACTTTTATAAAGGGTGAGTTTGGAAAAAACTACACCCTCAAAATCAACTATCAAAATCAATCTTATTCTGCTAACACGACTATCCCATTACTTACAAAGAGAATTGATTCAATCTGGTGGAAACCGCTTAAAAATTACCCTGATTCCCCACAAGTAATAATGTTGGCAAAAGTTACCGACCCTCCCGGATTAGGTAACTATATACGATACTATACAAAAGAAAATTCAGGGCCCTTTTTGCCAGGCTTAAATAGTGTATTTGATGATCAGGTTGTCGACGGAAAAACTTATTCCATACAAGTAGACAAAGGTGTTGACCGTAACCAACCATTAGACCGGGCTAATTATGGGTATTTCTTTAAGGGCGATACCGCAACCATTAAATTTTGTAATATTGACAAAGACAGTTTTACTTTTTGGAAAACATGGGAATACGCATTCCAATCCATTGGAAATCCATTTTCATCTCCCGGGAAAGTTGTTGGAAATGTAGATCATAACGCACTGGGTGCATTTTGTGGCTATGCATCTCAATATAAAACCATCATTATCCCCAAATAAATGAATTTGTGTACAAAGAAAACATAGGAATTTAGCAAGGAATTTAATTTTATTCGTCTTAAATAATAAACAATGACAAAAGTAGCAATCGAAAAAGTACATGTTCTAATTATAGGTTCAGGGCCAGCTGGATACACTGCTGCAATTTATGCAGCCAGAGCTAATATGCACCCAGTCTTGTACCAAGGTATTCAACCAGGAGGGCAATTAACAATAACGACTGAAGTGGAAAATTATCCCGGTTATCCTGATGGAATACAAGGTCCAGAAATGATGGTCAATTTTGAAAAACAGGCTGCTCGTATGGGTGCGGATATTAGATTTGGGCTAGCTACAAAAGTTGATTTTAGTGTAAGACCATTTAAAGTAGAAATCGATGAAGAAAAATGGATTGAAGCAGATGCAGTAATTATTAGTACTGGTGCCTCTGCTAAATGGTTGGGTTTGGAAAGTGAAGAAAGACTTAACGGTTTTGGTGTAAGTGCTTGCGCTGTTTGTGATGGATTTTTCTTTAGAGGAAAAGAGGTTGCTATTGTGGGCGCAGGTGATACGGCCGCTGAAGAAGCTTTATATTTATCCAAACTATGTACCACCGTTCATATGGTAGTTAGAAGAGACCAGATGCGTGCAAGTAAGGTGATGCAAGATCGCGTATTAAATACACCAAATATTAGAGTGTATTGGAATAGTGTTACAGACGAAATTTTAGGTGAAAACAAAGTAGAAGCAGTTCGCTTACAAAATACCTCTACAAATGTGAAACAAGAAATTCCTATTAGCGGATTCTTTGTTGCGATTGGGCATGACCCCAATAGTGGCATTTTTAAAGAGTTCCTTGATATGGATGAAACAGGATATATTCAAACAGTGCCAGGAACTACTAAAACTAATATACCCGGTATTTTTGCCGCCGGAGATGTGCAAGATAAGAATTACAGACAGGCTGTTA
>JAYUFN010000196.1:0-1849 GCA_043738705.1 Bacteroidota bacterium | reverse complement strand
ATACATTTGAAGGTGATTGCTGGGTAAACGATACCACATTTGCGCTTCAAAAAGTAACGCTTCGTCCTTCACCCGATGCCAATATCAATTTCATTGAGGGACTTACAATCATTCAAGAATACCGACTCATTAATGATTCTACTTGGTTCCTATACAAAGATCGTTTTGTTGCCGATATCGCTCCAATTGCGGTTGGTAAACTAGGAATAAAGGGAAGAAAAACAGCAACTTATCAAAACATTGTATTGAACGATACCACTACCATTCAAGACATCGCTAGGACAAAGAAAATTCAACAGGTAGATTTAGTAGCGAATATCCAAGATCTCCCAGATTCATTTTGGCAGAAACATCGGCACGAGCAACTTGATAAAAATGAAAGAACAGTTTATAAAGTGCTTGATACACTAACACAAAATAAAACCTATATTTTTTATCGCGATTTAGTAGAAGCCTTTTTGAAGGGTACCAAAGATATTGGCAATATCAGAATTGGGCCTTGGTTTTATTGGATGAGTGGAAACTATTGGGAAGGCGCGCGCTTTCGTTTTGATGTATCTACTAACAGAGGGTTTAATAAAAAATTATTCTTAAGTGGATATGCTGCTTATGGCACAAAAGATCATCAGTTGAAGGGGGGGGGAGAAGTTAAATATCTATTCAGTAAAGACTACTGGACTTATTTAAGAGTATTGTATAAAAACGATCTTGACAATGGTCAGGTGAATTACGATCAGCTTGGAACTGATAATATTTTTGCAACACTTTTTAGAAGACCGAATATTGCTTATAAGTTTCAGCGGCTCGAAAAAAAAGAGATTGAGTTTTATAAAGAATCACCAAGAGGATTTGGTGTTGGTATTACTTTAGTGAGTAAGAAATATGAAGCGCTATTAAATCTGCCCGGAAAAGAATGGTATAGCCAAAAAGGATCTGATCCCTTCAATACTTTTGAAACAATATTGCACTTAAGGTATGCGTACCTAGAACGTAATTTGGTTTCTAACTTCTCAAGAATTAGCCTTGGAAGCCTTTATCCTGTTTTGGATTTGAAGTATACGAAAGGTTGGACACAAGTGTTGAAAAGCAATTACGACTACCATAAAATTGATGCAACAATCACACACTATTTCAAAGTTTCACCTTACGGAGCAATAAAATATAATTTCTTTGGAGGTAAGGTGTTTGGAACATTACCCTATCAAATGCTCGACGTTTTACCAGGAAACGAAGTGTACTATTATAATCGTTTTGCCTTCAATCTAATGCAACGTTTCGAATACCTTGCTGATCAGTATGCAGGATTTAATGTGGAACATAATTTTGGCCCTGGACTTTTCAAATACAATACCCTTACACGCAAATTAAAATTCCGTCAATTCTGGAGCGCAAAAGGCGTTGTGGGTACTTTGAGTGATGCCAATAAGCAATTAAATTTTGTAGGGAACTACCCTTACCGTTCACTTGATGGGAAACCTTATATCGAACTTGGTACTGGAGTTGATAATATCTTTAAATTCTTCCGCCTAGATTTTGTTTGGCGTGTTGCAGCACCTGCGCCAATCAGCGGAGAACTGCGTGATAAGTTTGGTATGTTTGCCAGCTTTAGATTTCAGTTCTAAAATAATTATGACTGGTGTGCCAACTGCTTACAAATGTTTTTTACAATCCAGGGACCTTCGTAAATAAAGCCAGTCCACACTTGCACCAATGATGCACCTGCATGTAGTTTTTCCATTGCATCTGTTCCTGTAAAAATGCCACCACTAGCGATAATTGGGATCTTGCCGCCCGTATTTTTTGAAAGATAACTTACCACTTCAGTTGCCCGGTTAGTTAGCGGTTTGCC
>JAYUFN010000195.1:0-1849 GCA_043738705.1 Bacteroidota bacterium | reverse complement strand
ATAACCCTGTGGTTTAGGGGTGAAGCTACTATTACACGAAATGAGTAAAATAACCAACGCGCCTGAAAATAAAAAAGGGGAAAAGGCCTTTTTCTTTTGACAAAAAAAATGTTGCAGCATGTGTGAGCTTGATCTAGTCTGAAATTTGTGGCTTAATCGTAATTTTTACTTTATTGATTCGGTATTTTTCTACCTCCAAAACTGTGAACTGAAAATCGCCTGACTGAACCATTTGTGTTACCTGGGGTATTTCACCCGCAAGTTCCAAAACTAGTCCTGCCAGAGAATCGCTTTCGCCTTTAATCTGATCAAAGATATCGGTCTGCAATTCCATGATCTTACATACATCATTCAACATAGTTCTTCCTTCAAAAATATAATTCTGATCATCTATTTTTTTATACCCCGTTTCTTCTTCATCAAATTCATCTTTGATCTCTCCGATTACTTCTTCCAAAATATCTTCTAGTGTAACAATGCCGCTTGTGCCGCCGAATTCATCAACTACTAATGCAAAGTGAATATGCTTAGACTGAAACTCATTAAGGAGGTCTTCTATTAATTTTTGTTCATGCACAAAATAGGGAGGGCGCATTAGCACATTCCATTCAAAATCGTCGGCCTCATTCAAATAGGGAATCAAATCTTTTGTATGAATCATTCCAACCACATTATCAAGATCTTCTTTATATACTGGCAACCTGCTATAGTGTAGATCTTTTACTAGTTCTATTAATGATCCATAGCTGGTGAGTTCATTAATACCATGCACATCCATTCGGGTTTTCATAATTTGTTTAACCGTAATGTTGCCAAATTTAACAATCCCCTTTAATATATTTTTTTCATTCTCCGAAGCCGTGCTATCGGTAGTAAGATCAATTGCATGATCTAATTCTTCCAAACTGTATGCTCCATTTGATTTATTTGTTAGTCGTTTCTCAATGATATCTGAAAAATGAACTAAGCGCTTACTCAACCCTGCACAAGCATAAGAAACTGCTTGAACAACACCTCCAAAATCTGTGGCAAACCGAATATTATTATTCGTAGCTAGTACTTTGGGCATTACTTCGCCAAACAAAACCAATAAGAATGAAACAGCAATTACTTTAATCACAAACTCAACCCATACCGCATCAAATTTTTCGAGATTAAACATGTCATCAATCAGCAAATTCGAAATAATAATAATTGCGATATTGATAAAACTGTTTGCAATGAGCAAGGATGCTAATAAAGTTTTAGGCTCTTCCAATAAATCCACCACTCTTTTATAAGGTGGCTGTTGTTTAGATTTTAATAGATTAATGTCTTTATAAGTTAAAGAAAAAAAAGCTACTTCAGAACCTGCCAATATGAATGAGAGAAATAAAAGTACCAATAAAACTATTACCAAAACAGTAGTACCCTGTGCCTGAATGGCTGATAAAAGGGGGGGTATTGTTAAAAAAGAATGCAGCGCCGAGAGATAATCCAAAATTTAAATATTTAATTAAACAATCAAAATCGTGCGCTTGCACAATTTTATTTTGGGGCAAAAATATCATTTATTTATGGATCAGAAAGGAAGACGTTCATTCGGATCGCCCAAAGAAGGAATATCATCCCCATGATAGCCCTCCAAACCTTCTGCTGCTCCAGACTCGCCTCTTTTTTCCAGCATAATCAAATTATCTCCAACCACTTCGGTTGCGAATTTTTTATTCCCTTCCTTGTCCTCCCAGCTTCTCGTTCTTAATCGACCTTCAACATAAATTAAACTTCCCTTGTGCAGATATTTTTGTGCTAGTTCTGCTAAGCCACGCCACAGTACCACTGTATGCCATTCTGTTTGAGATATCAGTTT
>JAYUFN010000194.1:0-14453 GCA_043738705.1 Bacteroidota bacterium | reverse complement strand
GTGGGATGGGCCAGCCAGCATACGGATTTGGGATGGGTATGCAAGGTGAGAACGGTCGCTTTCAAGTAAATGGAAAAACCAAAGAAGCAGGTGGTTATGGTGTTTCGCTGAAAGAAGACCATCGTTATTTTTATGGAGCAGGGGTAGGTATGGCAGGACGTGGTGAAGCAGTTGCAAACATCAATAACTATTGCGAAATTGATCCACATGTGATTGATAAATTCGGGATCCCTGTTTTGCGTTTTCATACCAATCATTCGGACTATGAAATCAAGCAAGCCAAGCACATGAAAGAAACTTTTAAAGAGATCATGCATAACATGGGCGCGGTAATTACTTGGGGTGATACGGATAATGAAAAAAATAATTGGGGCTTGAGTAATCCCGGTAATATTATTCATGAAGCAGGTACGGTACGAATGGGTAACGATCGTAAAACTAGTGCACTCAATAAATGGAGTCAGGCACACGATTGTAAAACATTGTTTTGTGTAGATGGAAGTCAGTTTGTATCGCAAGCCGATAAAAATATTACTTGGACCATTCTTGCACTTGCACTGCGAACTTCGGAATATATTATTGAAGAGCTGAAAAAAAATAATATCTAATTGATTATTTGAATACCAATAAAAATATAATTATGGACAGACGTAAATCGATCAAAGCAATCCTGTTAGGATCTATGGCTACTGGTGTATTGGTAGAAGCTTGTAAGCCCAGTGATAAAAAAGCAATAGCTGCTTCGGCAGATGCTACGCTAGATGCGGATCGCATGCAAGAAGAAAAAGATGCGCTGAAAAAATTTAATACAGAGCCGAAATTTTTTACAGAAGCCGAGATGGCTACCATTGCTTTGTTGGGCGACATGATTATTCCTAAAGATGCGGTGAGTGGTTCTGCATCGGATGCAAAAGTTCCAGACTTCATTGAGTTTATTGTAAAAGATATGCCCGAGCATCAAACACCTATGCGTGGCGGATTACGCTGGCTGGATTTGAAGTGTTTAACCAAGTATGAGAAAGTATTTACTGGCTGCTCTGCAAAACAACAGATTGAAATGGTGGATATGATTGCCTATCCTAAAAAAGCCAAACCCGAAATGCAGCAGGGTGTAAGTTTCTTCAACCTCATGCGCGACTTGGTTTCTACCGGTTTCTATACTTCCGAAATGGGTGTAAAAGATATTGGCTACATGGGTAATGTTCCTAACCAATGGAACGGTGTACCAGATGATGTTTTGAAACAATATGGATACGCGTATTCAGAAAGAGAATTGAAAGAGTGCGTGAAGTTTGACTAAATCTTAATAATTAAACTAAAAAAAAGAGGCTATCCATTTTGATAGCCTCTTTTTTTACCCACCCCTGCCCCTCCCAAGAGGGGATGCAATATATCTTCACCATCCTAATTTACCGTTGATCCTTCACTAATTTTGTCTTCAGGATTGATGAAATGTAATTTTCCACTTGCATCTTCAGCCATCAGGATCATACCATTACTTTCGATGCCCCTCATTTTGCGAGCTGCTAGATTTACCACAACAGCAACTTGTTTTCCAACAATCTCTTCGGGTTTAAAGTGCATTGCAATACCCGAAACAATGGTTCTGGTTTCGAAGCCTAACAATACTTCCAACTTTAATAACTTATCTGCTTTCTCTACTTTCTCTGCACTTAGGATGGTTCCAACACGTAGGTCGATCTTAGCAAAATCGTCGAAACTAATTTCAGATTTTACTGGAACAGATGCGGAAATAATTTTTTCTGCTTCACTATTTTCTTTTGATGCTTCCAAGGCTGTATTTAATTTTTCGATTTGATAAGATACTTCTGTGTCTTCGATTTTGCGGAATAATAATTCTGGTGCACGAAGCGTATAGCCCACACTTAATAATTTTAGCTTTCCAGCATTTTTCCATTCCAACATTTTGTCTACTACTTTTAATAAGTAGCAAATTTTCTTTGCGGTAAATGGGAGAAATGGATTGATTAATACTGCAAGATTTGCGGTGATTTGTAAACAGATATGCAAGCAGTTGTGGATCGATTTTTGTGCAGTTGCAAGCAGTTTTCCATGCTCATCTACTTGTTTCGCAAGGATCCATGGCTCTTTTTTTTGCATGTACTGATTACCGGTACGAGCAAGATCAATTACTTCAAATAGTGCATCCCTAAATTTATATTGCTCCAATAAAGCTTCGATCTTTTCTTTGCTGTTACTGATCGTTGCAATAGTAGCCCGATCCAAATCATCTAAAGCCTCTGGATGCAATGGGGGTACTTTGCTATTGCATAATTTATGCATCAACACTAATGCGCGATTGATAAAATTTCCGAAAATATTTACCAGCTCGCTATTCACTGCATCCTGAAATCCCTTCCAAGTAAACTCACTGTCTTTTGTTTCTGGAGCGATCTGTGTTAAATAATATCGCAGCGCATCTGCCATTTGTGGGCCACCATTTTCTTTATTGATAAAATCGTTGATATAGTCCTGCATTTCGAGCTTCCAGTTTCTACTGGTACTCATTTTATCGCCTTCCAAATTCATAAACTCATTTGCAGGAATATTATCGGGAAGGATATCTCCGTGCAGTTTTAACATCACAGGAAATATGATACAATGAAATACAATATTATCCTTGCCAATAAAATGCACCAGCTTGGTGTCTTTATCCTGCCAGTAAGGCTTCCAGTCTTTTCCATGATCGAGTGCCCATTGTTTGGTAGCACTGATATATCCGATTGGCGCATCGAACCAAACATATAAAACTTTTCCTTCCGCACCTGCAACTGGAACTTTAATTCCCCAATCCAAATCGCGGGTAACAGCTCTTGCTAATAAGCCTCCATCAATCCAACTTTTACACTGACCAACTACGGTATTTCTCCAGTCGCTTGCATGCTCTTTTAAAATCCAGTTACTCAAAAATTCTTCATGACGATCTAATGGCAGATACCAGTGCCGAGTAGATTTTTTAATGGGCTTGTTGCCGCTTAATGTGCTTACAGGATGAATGAGTTCGTCGGGACTCAAAGTTTTGCCACAGCGTTCGCATTGATCGCCATAGGCACTTTCGAATGCACAATTGGGGCAAGTACCTTTGATATATCGGTCGGCCAAAAAACTATTGGCGGCTTCGTCAAAATATTGTTCACTCTCTTTGATTTCTAGGTCACCATGATCATTCAATACTTTAAAAAACTCCTGAGCTGTTTCGTGGTGTAAGAGTGCGCTGGTGCGATGATAAATATCGAATTCGATTCCCAGATCTTTAAAATTTTGCGCGATAATGGGATGGTATTTATCAATAATTGCTTGTGCCGTAGTTCCTTCTTTAGTTGCTTGAATGGGAATGGCTGTTCCGTGCTCATCGCTTCCGCAAACAAAAACCACATCGCGTTTTTGGGCTTTGAGGTAGCGCACATAAGTATCTGCGGGAAGGTAGGCTCCGGCGAGGTGACCTATATGTTTCAATCCGTTTGCATAGGGCAGAGCGGCAGTAATTAAATATCTTTTCGGGTTATTCATGAGCCTTTCTTTTTTCAATCAGGATTGCAAAACTAAGCAATATTGATTAAGGGGGAAGGATGGGGTACTATTTCTTACTTTTACTGAATGATTAAAATACCTCCGTATTTAAAAAAAGGGGATACGATCGGAATTGTTTGCCCCGCCGGTTTTTTGCCAATCGAAAAAGCAAAGACCTGTATCGACACCCTTAAACAATGGGGTTATCAGGTAAAGTTGGGTAAGACTTTAGGCACCCAATTTCATTATTTTTCCGGAACAGATGCCGAACGTTTAGTAGACCTGCAAGAGATGCTGGATGATAAAAATGTGAAAGCAATTTTGTGCGGAAGAGGTGGTTATGGAGTGAGTAGAATTATTGATGCGCTCGACTTTAAAGCTTTTAAAAAAAGTCCGAAATGGCTGATCGGCTTTAGTGATATTACGGTATTACATGCGCATCTTTATCGGCAATTAAAAACTGCTTCTTTGCATGCATCCATGGCAGCTGCATTTAATGATGGGGAAGCAGAAAATGCATCTATACAATCTATTCGCAAAGCCATTAAAGGGCAGCTTTTAAATTTTAATGGTAACCCTCATCCATTTAATCAACTAGGGAAAGCAGCAGGAGAATTGATTGGTGGCAATCTTTCCTTAATTGTTCATTTAATTGGAACTAAAACAGTTTATCAAACAAAGAATAAAATTTTGTTCATCGAAGATGTAGGCGAATATATTTATCATATTGATAGAATGTTCTTACAATTAAAAAGAGCTGGTTTATTAGATGGATTAGCAGGGTTAGTTATTGGTGGATTTACCGATATGAAAGACACAACTGTTGAATTCGGAATGACAGTCTATGAAACTCTCAATGAGCATTTGAAAGAGTATGATTATCCAATCTGCTTTGATTTTCCAGTGAGTCATGAAACGCCTAATTATGCGTTGAAAGTGGGCGTAAAACATGAACTATCTGTTACGAAATCAAAGACAGTCTTGAAAGAACTACGTTAACCTTCAGGTAGCGCTCTCTTCATCACTCTCAGCCAATTTCCATGCATCACTTTTTCAATCTCAATTTGAGTATAACCTCTCTTAGTTAAAAGAGTTGGAACCACTTGTAGATCCGCAATAGTTTCAACATCATAAGGGCATTGCTCTTTACCATAGGCACCATCTAAATCTGTACCAATGCCTATGTGATTTGCATTGCCTGCGATCTGACAAATATGATCCATATGATCGATCATTTTTTCTAAACTACAATTCATTGATTTAGGATCTGAGATGCCCCTTTGCCAATTTGGAACCATCATCCATGCATCGAGTGCACTTCCGATCACTGCATCTTTTTGAATGAGGGTTTTAATCATCTCGTCACTGAACTGCCGATTATGATTTACTAGGGCCCTACAATTATTATGACTAGCCCAAATGGTTCCGTTGAAAATATCCATCGCATCCCAGAATGCATCATCACATAAATGCGTAGCATCTAAAATGATATTCAATTGCTCCATTTCTTTTAATAGAGCTTTCCCCATTTCATTTAAACCGCCTGTTGCATCTGTGCCATTTGCATAACGACCCGGTCCGTAGTGTGCAGGACCAATAGCCCTCAAACCATACGCATAAGCTCGATGTAAATGATCAATCGTTATTAATGAGTCGGCTCCTTCTAAACTTAAAATATATCCAATAGGTTTTGTGTCATTAGCGGAAGGATCGTTCCATAATTTTAAATGAGCTTCCAATCCATTCAGATCATTGATCTGAATCATCTCTCCATCATCTTCCATGGCTCGATACCATGCAAGCTGCGCTTGTGTTTGCGCCCATGCTTGTTGGGGTGAATGCCAGCCCGGTAAATTATTTCCTGCTGCAATATGCCTGGCTATTTGTGTTGCTACCACTAATCCGATGTTACCCTTTCTTAATTCGGGTAATGCAACAGTACCCTTTGCGCGATCGGGTTTATCGTGTAATCCCTTTTCTCTTTCACGAATACTCATAACAGGTTTGCGCAGATCGCGATTCCATTCCATGGCATTCATACTGAGGTCGAGGTGTGCATCAATAATAAACATCAGCGATCATTAAAACTAAATAGTAATTTTTCGATCCCTCGCAATTACTTTCCATTGCTTGGTAACTTGATTGTCTTCTACAATATTTGCTTCTGCATATAAAGCAACAGTAGGACAAATATGAACCGGAACCCCATACAAAATATCGCCTACCCGATAGATACTGGTATCCGCAACGGTTACGCTAAGATGTTCTTCGCTTTGTGCTTTTGGTATCGCATTCGGTGCATTTAAAAAGTGTACACGAGGTAATGGGTTTTCTGCTGCTATGGCTTTATGACCGAGGTCGCAACAGAATGTTTTTTCATCGATGATTGAATTGATACGTGTCAACACCAATGCTGCATAATCAAAAGGTTCATCGGGAACGATATGTTTGTAGCCCCAGTCCCAAAAGATAAAGGTGCCCGGACTATATTCTACACCCTTTCTGTCGGTATGGGTAGGAAAGCTAGGAGAGCCACCCACAACAATTTTCAGGTGCTTTCCATCAAATGCTTCGATTGATTTTTGAAGTGCAGCTACTTTTTCGAAGCCCTCATCTGATTTCCGTTTTCTTTCAGCAAAATCGGTATCGCGAATATGTCCGTCGTATCCGTGTAGTCCAATGATAGCAATACCTTTTAAATCTGCACAGGATTTATATAATTCAAATGCATCGATGGGTTTTATGCCAGAGCGATTCATGCCAATATTCAAATCGATATAAACATCTAAGTGTAATTCAGCTGATACAAATGCTTCTGATAATTTTGCTGCTGTGCCAATATTATCAATGAGCGTGCAATAATGAGTAGTAGGAAATTTTTTTGTTAATGCAATGAGGCGATGAATTTTTGGTCCAGTTGGTTGGTGTGCTAAAATTACATCTGGTGCATTTAAATTTCCAAGCATCTCTGCTTCAGCAATCGTAGCGCATTTAAATTTGTGAATGCCTGCATCGAGTAACAGCTGACAAGCTTCACTCATTTTATTTGTTTTTACGTGCGGGCGGAGGGCTTCTGTACTTCCAGCCATCTCGATTAGTAAACGAATATTTTCTTTAGCCCTATCAGGGTAAACCAATAAAGCGGGGCTATCAACGGTTTCAATGTTTTTTATTTCATACCATTCCATACAAAGCGTTTAATTGTAAAACATTAGGCAATATCATGTAACTCAAACAGGGCTTCAATTTCAACAGGAATATTCCCAGGCAAAGAACCCATTCCAACTGCACTTCTTACACCCACACCATTATCCGCTCCCCATACTTTTGCAAACAATTCGCTACAACCATTGATCACTGCTGGGTGTTGTGTAAAGCTGCTGCTGCAATTTACCATGCCCAATACTTTTATGACACGTTTGATACGATTTAAAGAACCAAGGTTAGCTTTGATAGTGGCTAAAATGGCAAGCCCTACTTGTTGTGCTGCAAGCTTGCCTTCTTCTTGCGACATGTTTTCGCCCACCCTTCCAATGATTAAACTGCCATCGTCTTTTACTGTTCCGTGTCCTGATAAATAACAATGCGTACCATCTACTAATAATGGTTTATAAACTCCCAATGGTTTTGGTGCAGGTGGCAAGCTTAGGCCCAGTGCTGCAAAATTTTCTTCTGCTGTCATGTACTCTATTTTATAAAAAACTATTGATAATAAAAACGCCAATCAATCCTGCAATGGAAACGATGGTCTCCATGATGCTCCAAGTTTTGAGGGTTTCTTTAACGGTTAAATTAAAGTATTCTTTGAACATCCAGAATCCGGGATCATTTACGTGCGAAAACATGAGGCTTCCAGCGCCTGTTGCTAATACCATTAGACTTGGATTTACACCGGTAGTTGCGATGAGTGGGGCAACGATGCCAGCAGTGGTTAAACCCGCTACAGTAGCCGATCCCACGCTAACGCGAATAATAGCACTGATGGTCCATGCCAACAATAAAGGATGGATTGCCAAACTCGTTAAAGGTTGAATTAGTTCGGTACTGATACCCGAATCGGTGAGTATTTGTTTTAGTGCACCAGCGCCCCCAATGATGAGCAGGATGCTCGAAATATCTTTTACCGCATCGCCCATTGGCACCATAATGGCCTTAATATTTTTTCCTTGACGAATGCCTA
The DNA here is from genome assembly GCA_043738705.1 of Bacteroidota bacterium. GTDB lineage: Bacteria > Bacteroidota > Bacteroidia > Chitinophagales > Chitinophagaceae > Sediminibacterium. The sequence continues at coordinate 6,742 of JAYUFN010000194.1, read as the reverse complement.
AAGTAACTAATGAGATCAGCAGCGTGATTAGCATTGCTATTGCAGGATCACCAACTATATGAATGAAAGTTGTGAACGGATTTTTTTCGGGGTACCATAATTTTACAATCGTGTCTAGCGCAATCAATAATACAGGTAAGAATGCAGCCATTAAACTCGGAAATAAACCGGGTAATTCGTGATCAGGAATTTCTTTAGCGCTAAAAATAGCGAGTGGCTTTGCTGTATATTTTTTTAGTGTTACAGAGAACATTGGACCGGCAATGATAATTGCAGGGATTGCAATGATGATGCCATAAAAAAGAGTAGTACCCAAATCAGCATGAAATTGATTAGCGAGTGCAACAGGCGATGGATGCGGTGGTAGGTATCCATGTGTAACAGATAGTGCAGCCAAAGTAGGAAGCCCCAAGTAAACAGCGGGAATTTTATATCGTTCAGCAACCGTGATGATGAGGGGTACCAATAAAACAAATCCTACTCCATAAAATAATGGAATGCCCACGATAAATGCGGTAGCTACTAATGCCCACTGTATTCGCTTGGTGCCGAATACTTTTATTAATGCGGATGCGATTTTAGTAGCAGCGCCACTGTCGGCTACTAATTTCCCTAGCATCGCGCCAACGGTAAGGATCACCAATAGCGAGCCCATGATATCGCCAATACCTTTTTGAATAGCAGCCATGATTTTTTCTACTTCCATGCTCCGGGAAAGCCCTACAGCGATACATACTAATAAGAAGGAAAGAAATGGATGCAGCTTTACTACTGTTATTAATAACACTAAAATTAAAACTGCGGCAATCAGTAAAAGAATCGACATGCAATGGCTTTGCATTAAAGATAAAAGAAAATTATTCATCTGTTATTATCTCAACAGACTATCTAACTTTTGTTGCATTTCCGGAAACTGATTCAGATTGTGGTGGGTACCCCCTTGGATGACTATGAATTGATCGTTGGGTTTGAGTGAAGCTTTTAATTTGGAGGCGTTGCTCAAGGGAATGAGTGCATCTTTTGAGCCATGAAAAATGGTGATTGGGGCGGTTACTTTTTTCAAGTACGCATTGGTTGGAAATTGATAATGTAGCATGCTATTCAATGGAAGAATAAGGGTATAGTGATCGATTAAAGAAATCATACTTTGATAAGGCGTTTCAAGGATGAGTTGTTTGCAATCTCTGATACTCGCGAGTTCTGCTGCAATGCCTGTTCCTAACGACTTTCCATAAATCAAAATATGGTTGGGTTGATAATTTGTTCGGGCGAGTTTGTATACTTGAAAGGCTTCTTCGTATAGATTTTTTTCGGTGAGTTCGCCGGTTGATTTTCCAAATTTTGGATAGTCTGCCATCCAAACTTCCCACCCGTTTTTGGTAAAGTTTTTGGCAAATTTTGCATAGTGGTTTATATTTTCTCTGTTGCCATGAAAATATAAAACCACACCTTTTTTAATACTATCGGGAACCGTAAAAGCCACGATATTATAATAAGTAGCATCATCTTGTTTTAGATTAATTTCTTTAAAAGGCTGGTCAAAATGGTAGGGGGTGCCCTCAGTTAATGAAACGGGGTGAAAGATGAGTTTCTCCTGCAAATAATAAAATGCGATACCGAGTAAACAATAGATCGTAAGAATTATTTTGAACCATCGGAATATGGGAGCAGGTAGTTTTTTCATGTATCAGATTAGCAACGAAAATACGGCATCGTGAAACAATAATCTTGCATTAATATTTTAAAATATCACGAATAAAATTATGGTATTCATCAAATGAGGGTAGATTATTGTGCTTTCCGCCATGAATGCGGATGAGGGTTATTTTATGTGGATTGATAGCTTGTAATTTTTCGCTCTGAGAAATGGGTATCAGCCAATCTTTTGTGCCGTGAATAATATAAGTGTGACAATTTACTTTTCGAATCCACTGATCGGTCCTTAGCTTATAACGTAACCACCAGCGATGCGGTAAAATGGGAAGAAACCTGCTCGCCACCTTTATAAAACTATAATAGGGGGCGTCGAGTATCAGGTATCTGGGAGAATTATCTGCTGCTATCTTGGTAGCGAAACCACTACCCATGCTTCTTCCATAAACTAATATATGGTGTTCAGCGCATTTTTTGAGTAATTCCTGATACACAAATTGCATATCGGAAAGCATTTCGTTTTCATTTCTTTTACCGGTGCTTTTGCCGAAACCGCGATAGTCCACTAGTACTACATCGTAATGAAACCGATAAAAATCGCGGGCATATTTAGCCCAACCTTTAATACTTCTTGAATTACCATGAAAATAGAGGATTAATCCCTTGGGCTCCTTACAATAAAAATGTAATCCATTAATGCTTACTCCAGGTGCTACATCAAAAAAAAGTTCTTCAAAAGGAGTATCATATTTGTATTTAAAATCGGGAGCTAATTTCTCTGGTTTGAAAATAAATTTTTCTTGCAATAAATAGGCACTCAAAAGAATTGCACCGTATATTAATATTGTATAAATTAAAGTATGTGGCAAGTACTTACTGTGAAGGCTTTGATGACTTACACATTAGTAATATACAATTATTCTTTTTTATACCCGTAAGCGTTTACGGAAAATACGCAGGCACTAATATTCGTATTCTCTTGAATCGTGAAATACCCTTTTTAAAATCATCTTTGAAATTGGAGCAACGATTAATGGAAATTTTTCGATTGCCACATTACTTGGGTCTAAGCCAAATCCACGTTCCTCGCCAAGACTGATCTCCTTAAGCCAGAAGTATGATTTCATAATGATTCTTTCGAAAATAGGTAATTCATTATCCTGGCTCAGGTATTTTTCTAGCACAATAAACTGAAAATCGCCTACCACATTATTCTTTTCAAGGCTTTCGTAGCGGCTCGTAATATTAACTTCCTTATTCTTCACTAATTCCTGTACTACTTTTTTGAACATCAGGTTGATCCTTTGTTCCACACGGAAACCCAATCTGAATTCTACGCGAATAATATCATTCGGAATGATGTGCTCAACATTGTATTCGCAGGTATAGGGATCATCCAAAACATCCACATGAACAAACCAATAGATATCGGCTCGCTTCGGCTTTTTGTTCATGATCGAATAAATGATCTTGTGCTCAATCTCTTTTGGATTATTTGCACTAGTCATATAGATTAAGTGGGTAGCATATTTGGGAATAGTACTGTCGTTTCTTAATTCCTGAATCATTGGAATGTAGTGGTCCATGTGCACAAATTCCACGTACCTATTTTTGATTTTTCGGCTTCTGAACCATATATACATTACAGCAAATAAGCCACCTCCAACTACTAGGGTAACATAACCGCCGTGCATAAATTTTTCGAGGTTGGCTATCAGGAATGAGATCTCGATTGCGAAGTAAACAGTTAGATACAAATAAATCCAGACAGGGAATACCCTTCTTCCTACTAAAAAGTTTGCAAACAAAATGGAGGTACTAATCATACACATCGTGATGGCCAAACCGTAAGCTGCGCCCATATTTGATGATTTCTGAAAATAGAGTACAACACCACTACACCCTATAAACAGGATGAGACTAATGCCCGGTATATATAGTTGCCCTTTTTCTTCTGTAGGATATTGAATTTTCATTTTTGGCCATAAATTCAAACGCATGGCTTCACTGATCAAAGTAAATGACCCCGAAATCAAAGCCTGACTGGCAATGATTGCGGCTGTGGCTGATATGATAATTCCGGCTAGTTTAAACCATTGGGGCATGATTCCAATGAATGGATTAAAACCATCTGTCATTACTTGAATGGGAATAATTTGATTGCGGTGATTTGCCAATAACCAAGCACCCTGACCTAAGTAATTCAAGATCAAGCAAACTTTTACAAAAATCCATGAGTAGCGAATATTGCCACGACCGCAATGTCCTAAATCGCTGTAAAGTGCTTCTGCTCCTGTGGTACAGAGAAACACGGCACCCAATAACCAGAACCCTTTTGGATACTTGGTTAATAGTTCAATTGCGTAGTGGGGACTAAGACATTTTAAAATAGAAATATCATCTGCTAAGTGGATAGAACCCAAAACTGCGAGCATGCTAAACCAGAGGGCCATGATGGGGCCGAATAATTTACCAATCGATGCAGTCCCAAACTGTTGTACAAAAAATAGTAGGGAAATGATTGCCAAAACAATCGCGATGATGCTGTTTTGCGAAATTTCTCTTAGTGCGGGTAATTGTCTCAAACCCTCAATCGCTGAAGTAACCGTAATGGGAGGCGTAATGATGCCATCGGCTAGAAGTGCCGCTCCGCCTATCATTGCTGGAAACACTAGCCACTTTTTTCTTCTTCTTACCAGTGCATATAAACTAAAAATGCCACCCTCGCCGTTGTTATCGGCGTTTAAAGTAAGAATCACATATTTTACCGTTGTTTGAAGTGTTAAAGTCCAGATAATACAAGACAAAGCGCCCAATATTAATTCTTCGGAAATAACACGCCCTGTAATAATTTCATTTAAAACGTAGAGGGGTGAAGTGCCGATATCTCCATAAATAATTCCTAACGCGATGATTAAACCGGCAGCTGTAACCTGATTAAATTGCTTACTCACAATTAGTGGCTTGGGATGAAAATATTTTCATTTTTCAAATGTAATCGTAAAAATCTTGGGATTAAGTAAATTACTTTTGTAAAAGGGTAACAATTTTTCACTTTTATTTACATCAACTTAAATGCTAGTTGCCGTACATTTGAAATAGAAATATAATTTGTAAATGCAAAAGATTTTCATCCTATTAATAGCCGCTTCTTTTTCGTTCATTTCGGCACTAAACGCACAGCGTGTTGTATACTCAGACCCCGATCGCGACGACGCTAGAACGATGGGCTTTGAAATAATTGGTAAAATGAATGGGAATATTCTGATCTATAAAAGTTACCGCGACCAACATTTTATATCGGTATTAGATCAGGATATGAAACAAGTAGAAAAAAATAGACTCGATTTTATTCCTGAAAAAACAAACGATGTTGAGCTGATTCAATATTCGGATTATGTAGCTGTGATCTATCAGTATCAAAGAAAAGGTATCTATTATGTGATGTATGCGAGAATTGATAGCAGAGGTAAAAAGATGAGCGAACCGATTTTGTTGGATACTACGGCTGATGTGAGTTTTGCAAATACTGCTAAAATTTATACGGTTTTAAATAGCGAGAACAAACAAAAAGTGATGCTATTTAAAATGAGTACCCGAAATGAAAGGGCAAATATTTTAACTACTTTACTTTATGATAAAGATATGATCTTGCAAAAGCGTTCGAGGATCGTAGTGAAAATGCCGGATAGGAACGACTTCCTTACTGAGTTTGCTTTAGATAATGACGGAGATCTTGTTTGCATTAGAGGATCGGGAACTGCACAAAATGACAATATCAATAAGATTGCTTTTATGTCGAAAGCTGCTGAGGCAGATACTATCAGCATGAGAGAGATTAAAATTTCTGGAATTTTTTTGGACGACCTACGGCTAAAAGTTGATAATGTAAACAAGCATGATGTGATTTGTTCGTTTTATAGTAAGCAACGAAGGGGCAATGTAGACGGATTGTATTACGCTGTTTGGGATAAAGTGCAGAACCAACCAATCTCAACCATTCATGCGATTTTTTCGGATGATTTTAGAGCGGATGCAAAGGGCGATGGAAATCTTAAAATGGCATTCAATGATTTTTTTCTGAAAAATATTGTTTTGAAAAAAGATGGGGGATTTTTTGTTGCCGCCGAAGCTGCGTATAGCACTACTAGAGGAAGTATGACCAATCGTTGGGATTATTTATACGGGTCGCCACTTTATTCTCAAATGGATTACTACTCTTATTATAGCCCGATAGGATATTATCCATGGGGCAGATACAACCAATTTAATAATACAAATATAACCCGTTATTTTGCTGATAATGTGGTACTGGTATCTTTTGATGCAAAAGGAAAAATGGAATGGAGTAACGTAATCAGAAAAGCTCAGTTCGATGATAACTCAGACAATTTTATCGGATATGGCGTGCTAAATACGGGCGATAAGGCACATTTTATTTTTAATACACAAGAGAAAAGAACCATGATTCTTTCAGATCAAAGTTTGTTTCCTGATGGACAACTAGATCGGAATCCGACGTTTAAAAATTTGGATAAGGGATACGATTTTATGCCTCGCCACGCTAAGCAAGTGGGGGCACATCAATTGATAGTTCCTTGTACGTTTAGAGGATCAACCTGTTTTGCTAAAGTTGAATTTAATTAGATAAGCTGTGGTATTTCTTTTTCGCGACAAATCGATTATCAATATTTTTTTCCTCATCCTTTTGAGCATTGCCGTACATGCGCATTTGTTTATGAGCGATCCTACTGTTTTGGTGGATTCAAATGATGGGTTGATATCGATACTACTAACAAAATATTTGAAAGGTATTTCTCCTACACTATTATTTATTGGGTATCAGGGAATCATTATTTTACAAGCCATTCGCTTGAATATGGTTCTTACAGATTTTAGAATGTTTCAATCCACCAACTATACCACTGCAATGACTTACATCTTGCTAACAGGATTGATCGGTGCATGGTGTTCTATTTCTTCTGCACTGATTAGTAATTCGCTGGTGTTATGGATCTTTATTTTGTTAAGCCGCTTGTATAATAACCCATCTCCTCGAACCCTTTTATTTAATATTGGAATGTTGGTG
>JAYUFN010000193.1:0-1860 GCA_043738705.1 Bacteroidota bacterium | reverse complement strand
TCACCATTATTGTTTCTATTATTACACCTCCAGATCTGTTAAGTACCATAATTTGTAGCATCCCATTAATTATGTTATACGAGATAAGTATATTTTTGATTGTGGGTATAGAAAAAAAACGTAAAGTAGCGGAAGCTAAAGAATGGAGTTAATCATTCTGTAAAAAAAATAAAATTGTTTTCATTCCAATCAATACATAAGTATCACTCATTTTTACAAAAAAATGAGCATGGATGCAGGATAGCAGTGAACCATTATTTGCTCGAAATTGAAAAAAAGAAACAGCTCAATTCTTTCTTGGAGGTATTTACCGAAGAAGCCATTCAAAGAGCCAAAGAGTTAGATGAAAAACGCAAATCAGGGAAACCGCTAGGTAAATTGCACGGTGTAGTTGTTGGACTTAAAGATATTATCTGCTATAAAGGTCATATCGTTTCGGCCGGTTCCAAAATTCTTGAAAATTTCAAATCTATTTATAATGCTACAGTCGTGGAGAAATTATTGCGGGAAGATGCCATTATTATTGGCCGACAAAACTGCGATGAATTTGCCATGGGGAGTAGTAATGAAAATTCTGCATTTGGAGCGGTAAGGAATGCTTTAGATGAATCGCGAGTTCCGGGTGGGTCATCTGGCGGATCTGCTGTTAGTGTGCAGGCAGGTTTAACAATGCTAAGCTTAGGTAGTGATACTGGGGGGTCTGTACGACAGCCAGCCGATTTCTGCGGAGTTGTGGGCCTGAAACCAAGCTACGGAAGGATTTCGCGTTACGGATTGATTGCTTATGCATCTTCGTTCGACCAAATAGGCATATTCGCACAAACTGTTTCCGATGCTGCACTTTGCTTAGAAGTGATTGCAGGAGCCGACGATTATGATAGCACTGTTTCTGAAAAGCCTGTGCCAAATTATTCGGCATGCCTTGAAACCGCACCCACCAAATACCGGATTGCCTATTTTAAACAAGCATTAGAGCACCAAGGTTTGGATCCGGAAATCAGAGATAGTATTAATGCATTGATAGAAATACTTAGAAAAGAAGGACATACCGTTGATCCAATTGAATTTGAATTACTCGATCAAGTGGTACCAACTTATTACGTATTAACTACGGCAGAAGCCTCAAGTAACCTTTCCAGATTTGATGCTGTTCGATATGGTTATCGTGCTCCAATTGATCATACTGATCTGAATGAATTATATAAGGCATCTCGTTCTGCAGGATTTGGTAAAGAAGTTCAAAGAAGGATCATGCTTGGAACATTTGTCTTAAGCGCAGGTTATTTCGATGCCTATTTTACCAAGGCACAGCAGGTTAGAAAAATTTTATCTAATAAATCGAACGAAGTATTTCAACAATATGATGTGCTGATTTCCCCAACTGTACCTTCAACAGCTTTTAAAATCGGTGAGAAGTCGGATGATCAGGTAGCTATGTTCCTAGCGGATATCTATACCGTTTTTGCCAATTTAGTAGGAATTCCATCCATATCAATCCCTCTTTTCAAGCATTCAAATGGCATGCCTTTTGGACTACAAATTATGACAAGCCATTTCGAAGAAGTTGCTCTCTTGCAAATCTCTGAACAATTACTACAGAAAAAAACTGTTAGTTAATTAGCACTACTTTTGTAAACAAAACAAAAAAAATCCATTTATGAAATGGCTTGGCACTTCCATTAATAATCGGCTTTCCAGATCCCACTTTGTTTTAGTGGGCTTTGCTATTTTAGCTGCTACTATTGGATCGATGTCGTTTGTGGCTGCTGCCTATAGCGATCATACTTTATTAGATACAACCCACGATAAGTATGGTTTCCAGAGTTTATTTGCTGCTAATAAATTTGATGCTACTAAACC
>JAYUFN010000192.1:0-1869 GCA_043738705.1 Bacteroidota bacterium | reverse complement strand
AAACCCAGATGCATCATGGGATTTATGTATTGAATTAATGGAGAACGGCTTATTAGCAAAGCCAACCCATGGAGATAAAATTCGTTTTGCACCACCGTTGATTATTACAAAAGATCAAATTTTAGAATCGGTTGATATTATCCATCGATCACTTAAAATACTTGCATAAAAGGATGCCCTCTACAATTAAGTTGGGGGCATTTTTTTTATTATCGTTTTATTTTTTCACCAACATTTTAGGGAATAAACTTGCTGCCATCATCATCGAAGCACAAAATACCAATCCATAAAGTGCCGTTTGTTTTTCAGGGCATTCACCTCCCCGACACATTGAGAATATCAAAAAATTCTTAATCGCCCAAGCCAGGTTAATGGGAGCAAGAAAAACGTTCAATCGTTTTGCCCAAATTCTTGAAACATAAAAACACACAATCATGAGGGTAGCTAAAAATGCATGCGGTTTGATCTGGCTACCAAAATTCAATTCTGCGCTAGCTTTCCCATTAATTCCAGTTAAATAAATTTGTAAGGAAGGAATATAAACCCAAGGGAGGCTACAAATTACGACGAGGACAATTGCAGCAACTATACCAATATATTGAGTGTATTTCATTATTACTATTTTATTAATTGTTCCTGCAAGGTTACAAAAATAAAAGGCTTTATTAATACTTATCCTTCAATCTATTGAACTATTTTAAAATACTATAATCAGGGAACTAACATAAACTGCAAAGTGAGTATCTTTATAGTCGCATCCCCCACTTGAATGTTATTTTTTATTCTGCTTCAGCCCTAACTAAAACTTGATTTGTGTGTCCGAAATCGATTGTTTTTAAAATATTATAATTACGATATGGAATTGATAGTTACTAAGTTTGGAAAATTAAAATTTAAGAGTCCGCATAAAAAGCTAACTATTCTTTTAATACTATTATTTTTTTCAATCGCTTGCTTAAAAGCCCAAAAGACTACTCCTACTTGCTCTAATGCTCCAATTGCATATGATCCATACAGTGGAAGTGGAGAAACATATACTTGGGTTGTTGCTGGAACAACCGGAACAGTATCGGGCCAAAATGGCAATTCGGGTTCATCGATAAACCAAACTTTAATAAATACCAGTTCTTCAATTGCTACAGTTACTTATAATGTAACAACAATCAGTCACCCCAGCTTTACTTTGGTTGTTACAGTTAACCCAATACCATCTCTTAGTAGTGGTTTAACTGCCCCAGCAATATGTAGCGGAACTACCTTTAATTATACTCAAAGCTCTGCAACAGCGGGTACTACATTTTCATGGGCGAGATCAGGTAACTCTGATATTAATACACCTACAACAATTGGGAATAATAGCATTTTTGAAACACTAACAAGCACAAGTGCAGTTCCGGTTACCGTTAATTATACCTACACTTTAAGTGCAGCTGGTTGTAGTAACCAACAAATGGTAAATGTTAAAGTTAATCCTACTCCCACTTTTACTAATAATACAACATCAGCCATTTGCAGTGGTAGTGTTTTTAATTTCAATACTTTATCAGGAACACCAAATACTACATTTAATTGGTCAAGAGCTGTTGTTACTTCTATAACAAACTTTGGATCATCTGGAACTGGAGACCCAAATGAGACTTTAACCAATACAAGTACCAATACTATTCCAGTAACTTATGTATATACATTAGCTGCGAACAGTTGTAGCAATACCCAGAATATAACAGTTCAAGTAAACCCTACTGCAAACATTACAAATGCATCAGCATTTGTACCTCAAATTTGTTCAGGAGTGCCTCAGAGTTATACTGCTCTACCAGATATACCCGGAACAAATATTGCCTGGAACAGAACTGTGGTTGCTGGTAT
>JAYUFN010000191.1:0-1877 GCA_043738705.1 Bacteroidota bacterium | reverse complement strand
AAACTAAAATAAACTTATCCGCATCTAAACTTGATAGGGCCTAATTGGAAGATGCTGAACGATTTATTCTATAAAATGAAAAATAAGGTTATTGCTATCTGTTTTTTGATTGTGTTTAATTCAATATCCGGATCATCACAGAGTTTATTATCTGGTTTTACAAAAGCTGATACTTTAAGAGGTAGTATTAGTTCTGAAAGAGCTTGGTGGGATGTTTTATAATATGACCTCCATGTTGCGCCTAATTTAATAAATAAAACCATTAGGGGCTATGTTGATATTAGTTATAAGGTATTGGGAAGTGCTACTGTTATGCAAATTGATTTACAACAACCTCTTGTTATGGATAGTGTATTCGATTTTGGGGTTACTAAATCAACTAGATTAACCTTCCAAAGAAATGGCAGTGTCGTTTTAATTAATTTTTCGAAACCACAAAAAATAAAAACGCTGCATATTGTTCGTCTATACTATAGCGGCACCCCACAGGAAGCAAAGAACCCACCATGGGATGGAGGGATTACTTGGACTAACGATAAAATGGGCAACCCATTAATCAGTTCATCATGTCAGGGATTAGGGGCAAGTGTTTGGTGGCCATGTAAAGATCATCAAAGTGATAAGCCAGATCATGGTGCAAAAATTTCAATCACTACACCTGACACATTAATGGATGTCTCGAACGGACAACTCAATCAAGTGATCGAGGATTCAAGCAATCATACCAAGACTTGGATTTGGGAAGTAAAAAACCCAATCAATAATTACAGTTTATCGATGAATATTGCCAAATACGTTTCTTTCTCAGATACATTGAATGGAGAAGGAGGAATTTTGCCTTTACATTTTTATGTTTTATCGAATCATTTAAAAGAAGCTCAAACCCAATTCCTACAGGCAAAAACGATGTTAAGATGTTTTGAATTTTGGTTTGGCAAATATCCTTTTTATGAAGATGGATATAAACTAGTTGAAGTTCCTTATCTAGGAATGGAACACCAGAGTGCTGTTGCCTATGGGAATAGATTTAAGAATGGTTATTTAGGTCGCGATCTTTCTGGAACGGGCTGGGGGTTGAAATGGGATTTTATTATTGTGCATGAAAGTGGGCATGAATGGTTTGGCAATAATATTACTTCAAAAGATATTGCAGATATGTGGGTACACGAAAGTTTTACCAACTATAGTGAAACTTTATTTACACAATGGGTTAGCGGCAAACAAGCTGGATATGAATATAATTTCGGGATTCGTAAAAATATTGCTAATCAAAATCCCATCATTTCTCCTTATGGTGTTAACAAAGAATCAGAGGGTACCGACAAATATTATAAGGGATCTAATTTGATTCATCTGATAAGAAACAGCATGGACAACGATTCTTTATTCAGAGGCATGCTCAGAAATTTGAATAGTGAATTCTATCATCAAACAATTAATTCTGCAGATATCGAAAAATCGATCAGTAAGTTTTCAGGTTATGATTATTCAAAAGTATTGGACCAATATTTACGAAATATTTCGGTTCCTGAACTTCAATTGGTTTTTAATAAAGAACTGCATATAGTTTCGTTTCGTTGGAAGAATTGTGTAACAGGATTTAACCTCCCGATTATTATTAAAACAACAACAGGGAAAAGGCAAATAAATCCAGTAACCTCAAAATGGAATTCAATACAACTTACAGATGAAGAAGCAGGTTTTTTTACTCCTGCAGCAATTGAATTCAAGTACTATATTAAAGTGAAGGAATTGACAAGTATAGAATAATACAGCAAGCATAGGATGGTTAAATCCGCAATCGAACTACTGTATCCAAATTTATTATATTTCCAATTGATTAGTTATTTAAGAAGAAGGGCCTTATTTAATCCTAC
>JAYUFN010000190.1:0-5314 GCA_043738705.1 Bacteroidota bacterium | reverse complement strand
TCGGTATCTGTAGCAGAATGAATTCCTACAAACCCACCTCCAGCTTGTATATATCTTTCAAAAGCAGTGCGCTGTTTATAGTCCAGCACATTTCCGGTAGTAGATAAGAAGATGACAGACGAATAATTCTTAAGACTATCTTCATTAAAAACAGAAGCGTTTTCGGTTGTATCAACGTCGAACCCATTTTCTTTACCTAGCTTCTGGATGGCCACAATACCATTGGGGATTGAAGCATGTCGGAAGCCAGTTGTTTTACTAAATACAAGCACTCGAGGATTTCCACTTCGCTTGTCACTACAGGAGAAAAAAATAATCGTGATGGCTGTTGCAAGCAACATGGGAAACATCTTTTTCATTGGCAATTTTTGAACCGTTATTTGTGGGTGGTTTAAATGGGTAATAAATATAAGTTAATCCTTGAGAGTGGATAGTATTTTCTAATGCTTTTTTACTAGTGGTAAAATCCACAAAGGCTAATGCCTAAAAAGCATCAACAAAGAACCCAAAAGGGTTAGGATGATAATTAATTTTCGGTAGTGTTCATCTTTAACTTTATCTACCAGTTTCAAGCCCACTAAAAATCCTATCGCTAAACTAGGTAGCAACACAGCATCAATCTCTAAGCTTTGAAAGGAGATATTCTTCCATATAAAAAATTGAAAAGGCAATTTGAATAAGTTCATGAAAAGAAAGACCCAAGCCGCAGTACCAATAAAATCATTCTTTTCTAATCGCATAGCCAAAAAATACAAATTGGAGAAAGCCCCCGCCAAATTACCCAGCATGGTAGTAAAGCCTGCTGCGATTCCTGTACCAACCACAAAAAAAGGGTTTGTAGGAATCTTTTTCGATTTCCTATATTCCATCCATAAAATGACCACAATGGTAAGTAAGATAATGCCGGCCATTATTTTCCGAAACAGTGCTTCGTTCATATCTTTTCCAACATAGATGCCCAATAAAATTCCTACAATCATCCATGGCGTAAGCTTCCAGAAATGCAACCATTTAACGTGACGATTATAATAGCTAACTGCAGCAATATCTGATATGCACAAAAGAGGCAATACAATTCCAGTCGATAATTTACTGCCGAAAACAAAAGCCATCAACGTTACGCTGAGCATATCAATCCCTTTCAGTCCAGCTTTTCCCAATCCAATAAAAAAGGAAGCGAGTAAAATGATTAACCAGGTTGATAAAGAGTATAAGGATATTATTTCCATTTGAATTTCGAAAAAGCAATTTACGGATTAAGAGTTGTTTATTTGAAAAAGAGAAATTAGCTAAGCTTAACGAACCCAATTGCGAGGTGTAAATTAAGATCTTGATTACCTATAAATTTAGTGTACCACTTTCATTTTATGCTTTAAAAACTAACAAAGGTAATTATATTACTAATTATATTTGTAGAACGGTTTCGTTTGCTCATTTCCAAAAATCGATTACTAATGCTATTACTCATACTGAATGTGATTTTTACAATCTCTTTCCTTGGTTTTGCTTACGTTAATCTAAATGACCCCGACGCCTGGCTATGGGTAAGTATTTACATGGTAGCTACCCTTTGTTGTGCACTTGCTATCTTTCATTTGTATTACCCGATTGTTTACTTGATTGTAATGGCTTTTTATTTAATTTATGCTATTTGGATTTTTTTCTCACGCGATGGTGTAAAAGATTGGATCACTAAATATAACCGACCAAGTATTGTGGAGACCATGCAAGCAACAAAACCTTATATCGAAAAAACTAGGGAATTTTTTGGGTTATTCATTATTACAGGAGCATTAGCTATTAACTATTTTGCTGCCGGTGGCATTTGATATCACTATTAATTAGGGCAACATGAATATCGAAGAATCAGTACGATCTGTAATAGTAAAAAATTTGGATGCAGGTATTCAAGATTGGTTAGAAAAGCAATCCGAGCTAATCAGGAATGAAGAAGGCTCCACTAATTTCGTGAAAACGTTTTCCCTAATTCCGCGCAAACTCAGTAGTGAAAAATCGCTACTTAATTACGAGGATACTAATTATCTGTCTAGCATATTGGCTGGATGGTCACCAAAAGAATGGACCCTAGTTCGTTTAGTAAGAGTTTGGATAACCATGCAAGTAAAGGACAGTAACCCTTTAAACTACCAACAAAAATTTGATTTGCTTTTTGATAATGCAGAAATGAACGAACTCGCTTCGCTTTACTCGGCACTTCCTTTTCTGTCTTATCCGCAAATATGGAAGGGACGTTGTGCTGAAGGCATACGAAGTAATATCGGCACTGTGTTGGAATCAATCCTATATGAAAACCCCTACCCTAGTAATTGTCTTGATGAGGCCGCTTGGAATCAGTTAGTGATGAAAGCTTTTTTTACAGGTAAGGATATGTTACGTATTACTGGACTCTTTGAACGCAACAATTCGAACTTAGCAAGAATACTCCGCGACTTTGCCGCTGAAAGGCAAGCTGCTGGCAGGCCAGTACCCGATCATCTTTGGGAATTGGTCGAAAAAAATAATGAATCTTAAACAAGAATTTATGTGTTCTAATCATCATGATCGAAATGAAAATCAGGAAAGGATTGTATTAAGTGCAGACCTTTCGAGTGTTCAGGGGATGAAGTTTTTTGATCCACACGTTCACATGAGTTCACGCACTACAGATGACTACCAAGCGATGGCTGATGCAGGAATAGTTGGACTCATAGAACCTGCATTCTGGCTTGGACAACCTCGTACAGGGCTGGATAGTTTTCGAGATTACTATAGCAGCTTAGTTGGTTGGGAAAGATTTAGATCATCTCAGTTTGGTATCAAACATTACTGTACGATTGGACTAAACTCAAGAGAAGCCAATAACGAAAAGCTCGCTGAACAAGTAATGGAAATATTACCGCTTTTTATTTATAAAGAAGCTGTTGTTGGGATTGGTGAAATTGGCTTTGATGATCAGACAGCTGCAGAAGAAAAATATTATCGGCTGCAATTGGAACTGGCTAAAGAAGCAGGTTTACCCGTTCAAATCCATACGCCCCATCGTGACAAAAAAAGAGGAACCCAGCGTAGTATGGATATCGCAATTGAACACGGCTTAGACCCACAAATGGTGATAATAGATCACAATAATGAAGAAACAGTAAAAGAAGTTTTGGATCGTGGATTTTGGGCTGCTTTTACAATTTATCCTTTTACTAAAATGGGCAATGCAAGAATGGTAGAGATCGTTAAACAATACGGATCTAAAAATATGATGGTCAATTCTGCTGCTGATTGGGGAATCAGCGATCCGCTTGCAGTGCCTAAAACAGCAGCTTTGATGCTAGCTAAAGGAATTTCCAAAGAAGATATTGAGCTAGTTACTTATGGAAATGCAATTGCGGCATTTGCACAAAGTGGACAGATTAACCGGTTAGATTTTGAGACGAGTGGGCCAATTAATCAAAGCGAAAAATTTGAAGGGAATACCATCCTGAGAGGTGGACAACAACCGCGTGTAGATAAATCATCTCTTATTATTAGCTAATTTGAAAAAGTTTATCGGGTATCTACGTTTAATGCGACCTGCAAATATTATTACTGCAGTTGCCGATGTGTTAGCTGGAGCAAGCATTGCAGGCATTTTCTTTGTTACTATTTTTCCGGCTATTGATTCTTTAAAGCCAGTTGTTTATTTAATCCTTTCTACGATTGGACTTTATGGTGGTGGTGTGGTTTTTAATGATGTGTTTGATGCAGAACTGGATGCAATAGAAAGACCTGAACGCGCCATCCCTTCCGGACTAATCACTAAAAGAGAGGGCACTATTTTTGGAATTTTTCTACTAATTCCAGGCATATTTTTTGCATTGATGATTCATCCTACTGCAGGGCTATTAGCTATCTTCATTACATTTTTCGCATTGGTTTATGATAAATGGGGAAAGCGTCATTCCTTTTTAGGTCCATTAAATATGGGATTGTGCAGAGGTCTAAATCTACTTTTGGGAATCAGCTTGAACCTTCCATCTTTAAGCCATTTATGGTGGCTAGCTTTTGTACCAATTGTTTACATCGCAGCCATTACCATGACCAGCAGAGGGGAAGTTCATGGTGGTAAACCAATCGTATTGTATGCAACATCGTTGCTATATGGATTAGTCATTTTATCAATCGGCACAATATCATTTTGTAATGGTCATTTATTAATCACCATTAGTTTCTTGCTTTTATTTATTGGACTAATATTTCCACCCCTCCTCAAGGCAATCAAAGATCCTATAGGAAAAAATATTGGCAAGGCGGTAAAAGCTGCTGTAATTTCTTTAATCGTGATGAATGCATCATGGGCTGCCGCTTATGGATATTTCAGTCTGGCATTGATGATCCTTCTGCTACTTCCCTTATCTTTATTACTTGCGAGAATCTTTGCAGTTACTTGATTATTTAAAATTTTAGCCTAGGCATTTTTTATGGATTACTTAGAACAGACTTTTACGATAAATTATTCTTATAAAGTCTATTTCACCCAACATCTTTTTAAACCTTCTAATTCTTTATTATATCATTTCTTGTCGCAACGTTTGCTGCAGGGCATGGAACAGAAGATACTATTTGTAATAGATAAATCTGTAGCTGAGGCATTCCCGGAGCTAAATAAAAATATTCAAGATTATTTTCATCAATTTCCTTCCATTCATCTTGTACAAGATTTAGTGATTTTACCCGGTGGTGAAGAAGCAAAAAATAATCCTTCTTGTTTTGACCAATTGATGAAAGCAGTTAACCAACATGGGATTGATAGACATTCTTATATAGCTGCAATTGGCGGTGGCGCTGTACTAGATCTAGCTGGGTATGTGGCAGCCATCGCTCATAGAGGCATCCGTCATATTCGAATACCTACAACCGTTCTTGCACAAAACGATTCGGGAGTAGGCGTAAAAAATGGGATTAATTATTTTAGCAAGAAAAATTTTCTGGGAAGTTTCGCTCCACCACTTGCAGTGTTCAACGATTGTAATTTTTTGCTGACACTTTCAGACCGAAATTGGCGCAGTGGGATCGCTGAAGCAATCAAAGTTGCGCTTATAAAAGATACTGCTTTTTTTAATTGGATCGAAGAAAATGCTGAAGCATTTGTAAGTAGAGAGCTTACAATAATGAATGAACTAATCAAACGTTGTGCTTCTTATCATCTGGCTCATATATCAGGGGGCGACCCTTTTGAACTCGGATCTTCACGCCCTTTAGATTTTGGTCACTGGAGTGCTCATAAATTAGAACAACTTACTAATTTTAAAGTATTGCATGGAGAAGCAGTTGCAATGGGTAT
>JAYUFN010000189.1:0-5322 GCA_043738705.1 Bacteroidota bacterium | reverse complement strand
TTACTGTAACGCATGATGCTGCCTAAAATAACAAATACAAAAAGGAACATCGTTAGGTAAATGCAGCCCATTAGTTTAGCAAGAGGCACTAAAGTTTTTAATCCAAATTTCCCAATCGTAAATGCCATTCCTCCAAATGCTCCAAGCGGGGCAAGATACATTACCCACTTCAGTGCGGTAAATACATAATGAGAACAAATGCCGAGAAAATGCACTGCCTTTAAACGATATTTTGAATAATTTAATAAAATACCCACTATGATTGCAGCTATTAAAAACTGTAGGGTGAGATTTGATTTAAAAAATACTTCCCAATTAAATGCTGCTCCTGCTTGTTTTGTAAACTTTGAGGGGTCTTGTATTGCGAGCCCTGCCTTGTTGATCCTTCCGGGTTCTATTACTAAAGCAACAATAATCCCAATAGCCAAAGCCAATGTAGTTACAACTTCAAAATAGAGTAATGATTTTATTCCAATTCGTCCAACTTTTCTTAAATCTCCAATACTGCTGATCCCTAAAACAATGGTTAAGAAAATAATTGGGATGATAAAAATTTTTATGATATCGACAAATGTTTTACCGATAATTTCCATCTTAACTGCTTGAGTAGGGTAATTATACCCTAGCCAAATCCCAATGATGATAGCAATCAAAACATAAAAACTCAGATTCGTTCTTATTTGTTGCCAGATTGTTTTTTGTACTGTGGGGGCTGAGTTAGTCTTCGTCAATTAGTTTGTTTTTATTGTTTTTTCTGGCATAAAACTTCCAATCAAAGAAGCATTGTTAGAAATAAAAATACAACAAAAGCTGCTCAACTGATTTCATCTCTTTAAATTTGTTGTTTAGGAACGGCTGCATTATTCAGTCCTGTTCAATCGTAATTCAATTTAATAAAATGGCTGCCAGAACCGATTTATTTCAATCTCCCGATTACTACTTGTTGGATGAATTATTATCCGAAGAACATAAACTTATTAGAGACTCGGTACGAACTTATGTGAAGAAAGAAATTTCACCGATCATTGAAGACTATGCACAACGTGCTGAATTTCCTGTGCAAGTAGTAAAGCAACTTGGGGATATGGGCTGTTTTGGTCCTACCATTCCCGAGCAATATGGAGGTGGTGGATTAGACTACATTAGTTATGGTTTGATGATGCAGGAATTAGAACGTGGGGATAGTGGTATTCGCAGTACGGCTAGCGTTCAGGGGTCACTTGTGATGTATCCAATTTATGCTTATGGAAATGAAGCACAGCGAAATAAATATTTGCCTAAGCTAGCAAGTGGCGAGTGGCTAGGCTGTTTTGGTTTAACAGAACCAGATCATGGAAGCAATCCTTCTGGAATGCTCACTAGCTTTAAAGACGGCGGCGATCATGTAATACTTAATGGTGCAAAAATGTGGATCAGCAATGCTCCCTTTGCACAAATTGCTGTGGTATGGGCTAAGAACGAACAAGGTGAAATTACTGGACTAATTGTAGAAAGAGGGATGGAAGGATTTAGTACACCAACTACGCATGGTAAGTGGAGTTTGCGAGCGAGCGCAACTGGTGAGCTTGTTTTCGACAATGTTAAAGTGCCTAAAGAAAATATATTGCCTAATGTGAAAGGTTTAAAAGGTCCGTTGGGCTGTCTTTCAAAAGCTCGTTTTGGAATTGCTTGGGGTGCCTTGGGAGCAGCCATGGATTGTTATGATACTGCGTTACGGTATAGTAAAGAAAGAATTCAATTCGACAGGCCCATCGGAGGGTTTCAATTGCAGCAAAAAAAGCTTGCGGAGATGATCACTGAAATTACAAAAGCCCAATTACTCGTTTGGCGTTTAGGTGTGTTGATGAATGAAGGAAGGGCTAATCCGGAACAGATTAGTATGGCAAAAAGAAATAGTTGTGAAATAGCAACTAATATTGCACGCGATGCCCGCCAAATGCTAGGTGGCATGGGCATTACAGGCGAATATAGCATTATGCGTCATATGATGAATCTGGAAAGTGTAATTACTTACGAGGGAACACACGATATTCATTTATTGATTACCGGTATGGACGTTACCGGATTAAATGCGTTTAAATAATTCCAAATATTATCAGTGCCTGATATGGATATTTCTAAAGAACAGCAGCCCAAAATATTTTTGATTGGAATGATGGGAAGTGGCAAAAGCTACTGGACTAAATTCTTGTCCAAAAAACTTAAGAATGTAGGCTATGATCTTGATTTTTTGATCGAGGCAAACGAAGAAAAAACGATCGCTGAAATATTTAGTGAAGATGGCGAAGATTATTTCAGAAAACAAGAGGCCAAAGTACTTAGGTTGTTCAAAGAAAAAAAAGTATTTGTTCTTGGTACTGGCGGTGGAACGCCTTGCTTCAATAACAATATGGATTGGATGAACCAGCATGGGTCAACCATTTTTATAGATCCTCCAATTGATCAATTGGTGAAACGTTTGATACCTGAGAAAAACCATCGTCCATTAATTAGTAAATTATCGGATGAGGAATTGTTTCAGTTTCTAACCCAAAAAAGATTAGAGCGATTGCCGCATTATAAAAAAGCTCAGATTCATTTATCAGGGGATGAAATCACTGAAAAAAAATTCATTCAAATAATAAAAAGTTATGCATAAATATTATGTTTCAATTGCTTGTTTTCTTGCTGCCTTAACAGTTGTGTTGGGCGCATTTGGGGCACATGCTTTAAAAACCCTTGTGCCGGAAAATGCACTAACCATTTATGATACGGCTGTTCGGTATCAATTTTATCATGTACTTGCTCTTGCGCTTACTGGAATTATTTATAAAACTCATACAAATAGTTACATTAAAAATGCCGGTATATTCTTTTTAATAGGGATACTTTTTTTTAGCGGATCTCTCTACTTGCTCACCTACAAAGCTGCAATTGGCTCTGACGGCTTTAGGTGGGCTGGACCAATTACTCCAATTGGTGGGCTATTTTTAATAATCGGATGGATTTTATTGGGAATTGGTACAAAAAAAGGATAAATTAAGTGGAAAACTTACTTATCCCAAATCAGTTTTGCACATCCTTTCTAGCTTATCTTTCTACTTAATGGCATAGCTTATATTTGTTTGTATGGCTAATAGCTTAAAAAAGAAAAACCCTCCACCGCCTGATCCTGAAATACTCAATGCAGATAAGGAAACAGTGATCACGGTAACGGAAGTTGTAAAAGACGAACGTACCGGTAAGATTGCTGGTGCGATAAGTTTATTGTCGGCCCTATTCCTTTTTATCGCTTTCACATCTTATTTATTTACTTGGCAGGAAGACCAAGATATTGTACATCAATTTGGGGTTAAAATATTTGCAACCACTGATGTAAAAGTTACTAATTTATTGGGTGTTTTGGGTGCTTATATAGCCCATTTGCTCATCTATAGGGGGTTTGGACTTGCGTCTTTTCTTTTATGCACTTTTTTCTTTGTTCTAGGAATCAATTTATTATTTGATAAGAAAATTTATCGGGTTACAAGAAATATAAAATACGTTTTAGTGGGTTTATTGGTTCTCAGTATGGCTCTTGCATTTGCTACACCCGGAACAGAATTTTCATGGGGAGGTGCGGTTGGAGAATTATTGACTAACTGGTTTATTAAATGGGTTGGCAAACTGGGTACTGGAGCATTATTGGTGATGGCTGTTTTCTCCTACTTTATTTGGCGCTTCAATCCCATTTTTCGATTACCTGTTTGGAAATCAAAACTTAATGAACCCAGTTTAGCGGGAACAAATGAAGAATTGAATCTAGATGACGAAAAACCCCTAACTCAACAATGGGATCAACATCCTGATGAAGCAAAATTGTTTATTCATGATAGTGCTATTGAGCCAGCTAGTCAGAATAAATTAAAGAATGATGGTAAAGGATTGGTTTTAAATATTTCGGAAGTGGAAGAATTAGACAACAATCCTATGAACCAATTTGGGTTGCAGGAAAAAAACGAATTGAATGCGGAAACGAAAATAGAACAGCCTGAAAAAATTGTGGTTACTCCTGCAACAAATATTTCTCTTAGCCCCTCTGATGCAACTAAAACCGATTTTTATAAAGAAGATCTTGAATTAGAAATCAAAGCCACTCCGAGTCAGGAAGAAGCTACAGCTGCAAAAGCAGCTACAGGAAGCCTTGCATCAAAATATGATGCAACACTGGATTTGAAAGATTATAAATATCCTACACTCGATTTATTGGAAACCCATGGCAGCGAGAAAATTGTTCATGATCCTGCTGAATTAGAAACGCACAAAAACCAAATTATTGCAACGCTAAAAAATTATGATATAGCGATTCAACGTATCGCTGCAACTGTTGGCCCAACTGTAACTTTATATGAAATAGTTCCTGCTCCTGGCGTGCGGATTAGTCGCATCAAAAATCTAGAAGATGATATTGCTTTAAGTCTTGCGGCACTTGGTATTCGAATAATTGCGCCCATACCCGGAAAGGGAACCATTGGTATTGAAGTGCCGAATGTTCGCAAGAGCGTTGTGAGTATGAAAACACTACTTGCATCTGATAAATTTCAGCATAATAATTTCTCTTTGCCGATAGCTATTGGTAAAAAAATTGATAACGAAAATTTTATTGTTGATCTGGCCGCAATGCCACACTTATTAATGGCTGGAGCTACTGGGCAAGGTAAATCGGTTGGAATTAATACTTTATTGGTATCACTTTTATACAAGAAACATCCATCACAATTAAAATTTGTTTTAGTTGATCCTAAGAAAGTAGAATTGAGTCTATACCGCGTAATCGAAAAACATTTTCTTGCTAAATTGCCTGGAGAGGAGGAATCTATTATTACCGATACTAAAAAAGTGGTGCATACCCTGAATGCGCTTTGTATAGAAATGGATAACCGCTACGACCTGTTAAAAGAAGCAGGTTGTCGCAATATCAAGGAATATAATGAGAAATTTACTTCAAGAAAACTTAATCCTGAAAAAGGGCACCAATACTTGCCGTTCATCGTATTGGTTGTGGATGAATTTGCTGATCTAATTATGACCGCAGGAAAGGAAGTTGAAATGCCAATTGCTAGATTAGCGCAGCTTGCTAGGGCTATTGGAATTCACTTGATTATTGCAACTCAGCGCCCTTCAGTAAATATTATTACAGGCACTATTAAAGCAAATTTCCCTGCAAGAATTGCTTTTAAAGTTTCTTCAAAGATTGATAGTCGTACCATTTTAGATGCTGGTGGATCCGAGCAGTTAATTGGAAAAGGAGATATGTTGATTAGTTATAACGGGGAGATTACACGCTTGCAATGTGCATTTGTA
>JAYUFN010000188.1:0-5364 GCA_043738705.1 Bacteroidota bacterium | reverse complement strand
GCCAAATGTAATTTAAATATATCCTGCAAGGGCGATAATGAACACCACAAAATTGAAGCCATTTTCAAAGCTTTTGCAAAAGCGATCCGCATGGCAATTAAACGCGACCCGTTCTCCAATCATTTACCTTCTACAAAAGGCGTTTTGTAGCCAGAATTATTTAAAACAAGGAAAGTGCATTCCCAAAACAATACAATTATTCCAAATTTTGGAAATGTATTGATGAAATCTAGTTTAAGAATTCAGTAAAATCAATGGTTTCAGAGAATGGCACAGGAATTGAATTATTATAAATAATCAAAAAACCTGAATAATGACCAATCTCGAATTTTATAAAGCTTGTTTTGCAAATGAAAAGGCTTCCACCCTTCAGTTGTTCCTGAGTTTGCCTAGTGAGAAGCTGGGTTACCGTCCCCATTCAATAAACAGATCTGCAAGAGAAATTATTGCACATTTAATGGCGCATCTGGTTGATTTAAAAATTATACTTGGGCACAGTGTTTGCAATGAAACAATGGATTTTGATTTTTTGGATAGTGAAGATGCCGCAAACAAGATGAACATATTATGGGATACTGTAGCGGAAGCGTTGCACAAATTAAACATAGTTCAGTGGGAGGAAGAGCAGGTGGAATTATTCGTAAATGAGAAGTCGTTTGTAAAGCTTCCAAGAAATAGTATGATGTGGTTTTTCTTTTTTGATATCATTCATCATCGAGGTCAGCTTTCATCTTATGTAAGACCAATGGGCGGAAAAAATCCTGCTATCTACGGATACAGTGCAGATACTATTTAAACTTAGTGATTAGGGGTCACAACTGCCGTTATTAAAACTTTAATTAGAATTGGTGACGGTTTTTTTATGCCCCAAAATTATAAAAAAATTTGGTAGGTTTTAATTTCTCTCTCATATTTGCAAAGCAATGAAACAAGTAACAAATAAATATTGGTGGTGGCATACAAACTCTAAACGGGGATTGTAGCGGCTTTGCCGATACTATTTTGAATATATTCAAAGCCCCGTCAATTTTGTCGGGGCTTTTTTATTGCATCAATTTCTGACAAAAAATCAATAAAAAAAAACACATGAAAAGGATTGTAGTTGAAACTAGTTGCAAAGCTATGTTGGCAGATACTTTTACTCCAGTTGGAATTTATCTTCGTGTTCGTGATCGATTTAGAGATACTGTATTATTAGAAAGCACAGATCACCACGTTGCAGAAAATAGTTACTCTTTCATCGGTATTAATGCAATTGCTGGTATTCAAGTATCCAATGTTAAAAGCATTGAATTTAAATTACCCAATCAAAAACCGGAAACTATTGAATTAAAAAATACTGCAGATGCACCAAACGAGTTGTGGAGTTTTATGCAACGCTTTGAAATGATTCCATCAAATCAAAAGGAAGCTGCATTTGCACAAGGGTTATATGGGTATACTAGTTTTGATGCAGTCCAGTTTTTTGATACCATAAGATTCTCCACAGAAAAACAATCCTTGCCAGCAATACCATTGATGCGTTATCGGTTATATCAATATGTAATTGCATTTAATCATTTTAAAGACGAGTTGTATATCTGTGAGAATTTAATTCAAGGAATTGAAAGCGATCTAGCAATGGTGGAATCTTTGATCAAGAGCAAGGATGTTCCTGTATATCCATTTCGGATACAGGGTCAGGAAAGCTCTAACATCTGTGATGAAGACTATCGTGGAATGGTAAAGAAGGGAATTAAAAGCTGTATGCGTGGAGATGTTTTTCAGATAGTGTTGAGCCGTTGCTTTGAACAAGGATTTACGGGTGATGAATTCAATGTGTATCGTGCCCTTCGTAGTATAAATCCTTCGCCATATTTGTTTTTTTTCGATTATGGTGATTATAAACTGATGGGTTCTTCGCCTGAAGCTCAATTGATTATTCAGAATGGGAAAGCAGTACTACACCCGATTGCAGGTACATTTAAAAGAAGTGGTGATGATGCAACTGATAAAGCGATGGCTGAAAAACTTTTAAATGATGCAAAAGAAAATGCGGAGCATGTAATGTTGGTGGATCTTGCTAGAAATGATCTGAGTAAATCTTGCGATGAAGTTATTGTAACTCAATATAGACAGGTACACTATTATAGTCATGTGATACATTTGGTGAGCGAAGTAACAGGTACGGTACGGGCTGATCAGAATCCTTTTGAGTTGCTTGCAAAAACATTCCCAGCTGGAACACTCAGTGGGGCTCCAAAATTCAAGGCGCTAGAACTGATTGATCAATTTGAAACTACCGCACGTGGTTATTATGGAGGAGGAATTGGCTTTATGGGTTTTGATGGAACCTGTAATCATGCCATTATGATACGAACTTTCTTAAGTCAGAATAATACGCTAACCTATCAGGCTGGTGCAGGTGTAGTATCTGTGAGTATACCTGAAAATGAATTACAAGAAGTTAATAATAAACTAAATGCATTGAAGAAAGCAATTGCAATTGCGGAAACGATTTAAATGAAGTAAAACTTAACCTAACGCTAATATTATTACATGAATATTTTAGTTTTTGATAATTACGATTCCTTTACCTACAATTTAGTACATCTGGTTGAAAAAATTACGAACAGTAAAGTGGATGTATTTCGTAACGATGAGATCCCGTTGGAAAGGGTGAAAAAATATGATAAAATTATTTTGTCGCCTGGCCCCGGAGTTCCCTCCGAAGCAGGATTATTACTCCCAATGATAAAAGAGTACGCTTCGTCCAAATCTATACTGGGTGTATGTTTGGGGCATCAAGCAATAGGAGAAGCATTTGGCGGAACACTCACAAATTTAGCTACAGTATTTCATGGGGTTGCCACTCCAATTCAATTAGTAGAAAAAAGTGATAACAGTCATCTTTCTGTGAATAATTTATTTCAAGGAATGCCTAGAGAATTTATAGTGGGTCGTTATCATAGTTGGGTAGTGAGCGACGATAATTTTCCGGACACCCTAAAAATAACAGCACGGGAATCGAATGGATTTATTATGGCATTAGAACACAAAACATTTGATGTGCAAGGGGTTCAGTTTCATCCAGAAAGTGTATTAACTCCGTTGGGTGAAGCAATTATAAAAAACTGGTTAAAAAAATAATCATAGCAAGATGAAAAAGCTACTCTTATATTTATTCGAATACAAAACACTGAGCCGCGAAAAAGCTAGGGAAGTATTAATCAATATTTCGAATAGTCAATACAACGAAACAGAGATTGCTTCCTTTATTACCGTGTTTCTCATGCGCAGTATCACCATTGAAGAATTGCAGGGATTTACTGATGCATTGATGGAGCTGGCAATAAAAGTTGATTTAAAGGGTCATGAAACAATTGATATCGTAGGCACTGGCGGCGACGGTAAAAATACTTTTAATATTTCTACACTTTCTTGCTTTATTGTAGCAGGAGCAGGCCAAAAAGTGGCGAAGCATGGTAATTATGGAGCTACGTCAATTAGTGGGGCATCTAATGTAATGGAACAATTAGGCTATCAGCATAAAAACAATAACGACCAACTATTGAAAGAATTGGAAGCTGCAAATATTTGCTTTTTGCACGCACCATTATTTCATCCTGCATTGAAAGTAGTAGGACCGATCAGAAAAAATTTAGGGGTCCGCAATTTCTTCAATATGCTTGGACCGATGGTAAATCCTGCTAGTCCGACCTACCAATTAGTAGGTGTATCTAGTTTAGAGATGGCAAGAATTTACAATTATCTCTTACAACAAAAAGGGAAGGCTTTTACTATTATTCATAGTTTGGATGGATACGATGAAATATCATTAACAAACGATACCAAAGTAATTACCAATAAGGGAGAGAAGATACTTACGCCCGAACAATTGGGCAAAAGAATGGTTAGTGCAGAGGATATCCACGGTGGAAATACGGTGGAAGAAGCTTGTAATATTTTCAAAAAGATCATCAAAGGTGAAGGTACATGGGCGCAGAATGCAGTTGTATTAGCTAATGCAGCCATGGCTTTGAATTGTACAGGTAAATTTGAGAGCTACGAAAAAGCGTATCACGCCGCGGTAGAGAGTTTGGATGGGGGAAAAGCATATCAATCTTTACAAACATTAATTTCTTTACAGTAATGAACATATTAGATCATATAATAGCAAAAAAGAAAGTAGAGATTGAAATTCGAAAGAAAGAGCAGTCTATTGATTCATTTAAAAAAGAAAAATTATTTTCAAGGCCTACTTTTTCGCTAAGATCTTTCCTACTAGATCCTGAAAGAACTGGAATTATTGCAGAGTTTAAAAGGAGTTCTCCTTCAAAAGGAGTCATTAATGCAAAGGCAGATGTGATAGCTGTTACAGGTGCGTATGCAAAATCGGCAAGTGGCGTTTCTGTTTTAACTGATAGAGTTTTTTTTGGAGGTAAATCGGGCGATCTAATTGCAGCAAGGGTGCATGACATACCTATTTTGAGGAAAGATTTTATGATTGATCCTTATCAGGTATACGAAGCTAAGGCGATGGGTGCCGATGTAATTCTTTTGATCGCTGCTTGTTTAACAAAAGCGGTGGTACAATCAATGGCAGCTTTGGCAAAAAGCCTGCAATTGGAAGTTTTGTTGGAAATTCACGACGAGTCTGAACTAGGGTATATCTGTGAAGAAGTTGATCTGGTAGGGGTTAATAATCGTAACTTGAAAACTTTTGAAGTAAGTATTCAAAATTCGTTGGAGCTCATTAATAAAATACCGTCCGATAAACTTGCCATTGCAGAAAGCGGTATCAGTGATGTAAATACAATTGTAACTTTACGGAATGCTGGGTTTAAAGGATTTTTGATCGGAGAGAACTTTATGAAAGAGACCGATCCTTCGATTGCTTTTGCTGATTTTGTAAATCAACTTAAAGCAACATAAAATGCGAATTAAGGTTTGTGGTATAACAAGACCAGAACAGGTATTGCAACTCGATGAATTGGGCGTTGAGTTTGCAGGATTCATTTTTTACCCCAAATCGCCTAGATACGTTTTTTCTCATATGAGTAAAGAACAATTGAAAA
This sequence comes from Bacteroidota bacterium, assembly GCA_043738705.1. Taxonomy (GTDB): domain Bacteria; phylum Bacteroidota; class Bacteroidia; order Chitinophagales; family Chitinophagaceae; genus Sediminibacterium. The sequence continues at coordinate 307 of JAYUFN010000188.1, read as the reverse complement.
AATTAAAAGGGCAGCAGATCAATAAGGTTGGTGTGTTTGTAAATACGCCAGCAGAAGAGGTTTTGCAGTTGGTGGACGAATGTGGTTTGTACCTTGTGCAATTACATGGTGATGAATCGCCTCGTTATTGTGAGCAGATTTCGAATTATGTAACTGTGGTAAAAGCCTTTCGCTTGCGAGAGGGGGAAAATCTTTTATGGAGGGCTAAGGATTATCAAGATGTTGCCGACATGTTTTTATTTGATACGGAAGGTGCAGGTTATGGGGGAACTGGAAAAAAATTTAATTGGAATATTCTGAAAGGAGA
>JAYUFN010000187.1:0-5367 GCA_043738705.1 Bacteroidota bacterium | reverse complement strand
TACACGAGAGCCTGAATCACAATATTTCATTGATTACACTATCTGAAAAGGGGGTGTTTTACCAACACCAAGACGAAGCACGGATGATACCCACACATGTCCGAAGGATTGCTGATGTTAGCGGTGCTGGAGATACCGTTATTGCTGTAACATCCTTAGTGTATGCTGCTACAAAAAATATGCGTCTCGCTGCGGAAATAGCAAATATTGCAGGAGGATTGGTCTGTGAAGAAGTAGGAACTGCAGCTATTAATAAAGAGCGATTGTTACAAGAGTGTTTGTTGTTGTTAAAATAACAGAATTTATAATTCATGATTCAACCCATTCCAAAATATGCAGTAATAGTAGCAGGTGGTTCTGGGGTACGCATGGGATCTGATAAGCCTAAACAATTCTTAAGTATAAATGGCAAGTCGATTTTATGGTACACACTGAGTCGCTTCTTGAATGCATTTGCTGACCTGCAAGTGATATTAGTATTGCCATTTGATTATGTAGGAGAAGGCAAACTCCTTTTAGAAAACATTGATGGCGGAGAAAGAATACAAATTGCTATTGGCGGACCAACCAGATTTGATTCGGTAAAGAATGGACTGCAAAAAATAAAAGTTCCTGGTATTGTTTTCGTTCATGATGCTGTACGATGCTTAGTTTCTATTGATCTTATCCATAGATGCTATGAGCAGGCTTTGATTAAAGGAAGTGCTATTCCTGCAATGGCAGCTACTGATAGTATTCGAATTGTAGAAGGAAAAAAACATAGAGTTGCAGATAGAAATCGGGTACTCTTTATTCAAACTCCTCAAACGTTTAAAACCGAATTATTAATACCGGCTTTCCAAATAAAATATGACCCTTCTTTTACTGATGAAGCAACTGTATTAGAAGCCGCAGGAGTAGCGATTTTTTTAATCGATGGGGAATACACAAATATTAAAATTACAAGGCCTATTGATCTTTCAATTGCTGAAAAAATATTGGAAGATCAAAGATAAAACCTTGTTTTTTGTATTCGATAGAATTAATATCAGAAATATGACAGTAAACAAAACCTTCATCACAGTAGAAGCTATTATCCTGGCACCAGTAGAGATTGTTTGGCAATATTGGACTAGTGTGGAACATATTATTAATTGGAACAGAGCAAGTGAAGACTGGCATACTACTTTTGCAGAAAATGATTTGAACGAAGGCGGAAATTTTCTGTACAGAATGTCGGCGAAAGATGAAAAATTTAGTTTTGATTTGATGGGAGTATATGATCGTGTTAAGGAGTACGAGTTGTTAGAATATACTCTTAGCGATGCTAGAAAAGTAAAAATCGAATTTACTTCAATGGATGAATATACAAAATTAGTTGAATGCTTTGAGGTAGAATTAGTAAGCTCAGTTGATCTACAAAAAAATGGATGGCAATCAATCTTGAATAATTTCAAAAAATATGTGGAGGAAAATTAATTTACATGTAGGGGGGACTATTTTAGGCTATTCAAAGTGGATTGTATTTGTTCCTTTTTATCCTTAGTAAGTGATTGGCTGGTGTGCTCATGTAAGTGTTTTGCATTTCTACTAATGAGCCAGCTTTGTTTTTCGAATTGACGGCACAGAATGCATATCGCTAAATGCATCTTTAATTGAACGAGTTCCCAAAACAATATTTTTTTATCTTCTTTTTTAGAAACTAAAAAAGTCGCTTTCTTGCATGTGATCATTATAAATGGCAACATCTCTTTAGCTTTTATCAATTATTGATCCAGTTTTTTTCCAAACAAGATCTTAAATGCAGTTTTGCCCGATGGATGAGCACCCAGTAATTTGCAGCTGTAATTCCAAGCAGCGAACATATCTTTACAGAATCCATATCTTCCATATACTTTAATACAAAAACCTGTTGTTGCATTTCCTTTAATTTTTGTTTGCACTTTTCAAGTGTAGAATAGAATTCTTTTTTTTGAATAGGTTGTTGAGGATCGATACCCCAATCGTTTGGTTTCGATTCTGTGGTCCAGTGAGCATCCTCATCAAAATAAATATCTTCTTCTCTATCATTTATTATAAACACTGAATTCTTCTGTTTCCTATAGTGATCTATAATTTTATTCTTACAGATTTTGTATAACCAATTTTTTTCAGAGGCCTCTCCCTTATAGGACTCTTTGGCTTTCCAAGCGCTTAAAAAAGTTTCTTGAACAAGGTCTTCAGATATTCCAGAATCAGAGATCCTAACAATGGTAAAAGCGTATAACGCATCTGCATACTTTTCTACCCATTTTTCTGGGTCGAGTTTATGTTGAATATCCATGTGTAATCTAGTTATACATGAAACTATCAATTCTTTTCTTTATAATATAAAATTTCTTAGACTTAATTTCTGTATTGCTTTGTGAATTATTGTTAATTAACTTTTTGACATAACGCCTATTTTCATTGAGCATTTGTAATCCTGTTTTTATATCCATGTAAGGTATTTTTAAGTTTTGATGATTTAATATGCTAACCTTTTGTAATAACTTCCAGTGCCTGATGATTTCTTTCCACGCAAAAAAAACTGAATGGGAGGGGTCGTAAATATGTGTTGGTTCGCTTCCTGCCCCATTCAACTCTATGATTGAAAGACACGTTCCATTCGTTAGTGCTTCCCAGTTTTCGAATCGAATATCCAGTCTCCCAAAATAAAAGTGTGGAATTTGCTTACAAATATTATCGATTGAGTCTGTAAGTTTGGCACTATTTAAATTGCTGATATCAATAAATTTTGCACCCCTTGCATGGTTGCCATAAGGCACTAATAATTTTTCTTCTTGATTATCCAATATTTGTGTTAGAGTAGTTGGTTCGTTTTTTTGGAAATAAGGTATTTGTAAAACAGAGCGACTATCCTTTTTTAAGAGTGCAAGAATAGTAGAACTTCCATCCCCTTTTACCGTCATGAACTCTTTACCTACAATGCCAGTAATAGTTCCGCTCAATTCATTTGGCATCCTTACGTAAAAAATTCCCACCTCTTGTTCAAAACTTACAAAGTCCTGAATAAGGAACGCGACATTCGATTTTTCTGCATAGCATAATAAAGCTTCTTTAGTATTGATTTTTTCAACACCAATTCCACGCATACCAATATCTGGTTTCGCAATTAAGGGGAAAGATATTGTGGATCTTTTCAAGTCTTCTAGTAATGCTTTATTTGAAATGCCCGGCTCGAAGAGCAATGTTGTTGGGTAATATTTAGTTGGTATCAGGTCGTAAATTTCTTTTTTACTTTCGAGAACGAATCCTCCGTTTTTAATAAGTGGGTTCGACGCATTGATAAAAAATGGCGTCCTCGTTTTTATACTCATCCAAATCCAATAAAAATATAAGGGGCCATACAATACATTAAATGACCAATATTCCCAGTTAAAGAGTTTGATGAAAAAGGCAGATCTAAAATATTTCTGAAGCATAATGGTTGATCTGTTCTTTTGATGAATTGAAAAGTATTTCTTGTGTTGATTGTGTATGATTGATCAAATCCTGGTAATGCATTATCCCTACTTCGCCCTTTAACTCGATGCTTGTAATGCTAACGGTATATAATACATTGTTTCTGTTCATTCTGATATCAATATGCCGATCTCCTTCTCCACCAAATTTGTGGAATGATAAAATTTGATCTAATGAAGGTTCAGAATTTTGGGATAACCAGACTGAGAACCAATGCTCTCTTTTGCGAACTGTAGCTGAATCATATAAAGTGCTGCTACTCCAAATATATGCACGATCTATAGCTAGTATTTTTTGATATTTATGAAAAGCATCCCACCTTAACTCATGAAGAATGCCTTTTGAAAATAGGATTATCGTAAAGGGTTCTATCTTATTTAAATCTATGGAATCAAACTGCTCTTTAGGATTATTTTCAGAAATAATCTCCAAAAAGATAAGTCCTCTGCTTCTTCTGTATGTATTTTCAACTTCATGTTTCTCAAATGCACCATTCAATAAAACAGCTGCATCGCTAAATGAATTAAGTGCGATCCATGCTCCTCCAGCATTAACATCTTTAGGATATAATTGGCGGCAGGATTCTGATTGATAGATCTGGGGGGATAAGGCAATTCCACGCGTTTTTTTCTCATCTCTGTTTGAGCTTAAAAAAATGCCGGTACTTGTTGGTACAAAACTTACTGTGCACATGCCTTTCTGTATTGTATGGTGGATGCTGCTACGCCAAATTCTTTCGACAACTGTAATGAGCTGATTTCTGTAATCCCAATTCTTATTAAAGCCATGTGGTGCACGGTATGCTCTAGATTATAGGCAATTTCTCTTAAATAATTTGTCTCAAGTAGGATACTGTTCGGTTCATTCAAATCGTAATTTGATTCCAGTAATAATTTCTTATTTGGCAAATCTAATCCGCGAAGAATTTCAGAAAATATGCTTAATGCAAACTGCTTGTTGATCTCAATTTCAATATCTCTTTTTCTTTTTTCATAATTAACCATACCAGAAGAATAACCTTTATTTAATTCAAGGAATAATTCTAGTATATGCCGTACATGTTGTCCGATACTTGCTTGCGACAATTGGTTGCTAGGTCTCTTGTATTCTGAATCTGAAAGCTGACTGATCGAATGGCTCAGCTCGTTGAATAAATTGGTTACTGCGGAATAAAGTGCTACCATAGAATGCTTCTGTTAGTATATTAATAAATTTGATGAATCTCTAAAAACGATATCTATGATGAAGTCTGATAAAATCAAATATTTTTGTTCTATTCAAAAAAACAAGTGCCAAAGAACATAACAACACCAAAACTGCATAAATAAAAAGCTGCCCACCATCGTCCATTACATTTAGTCCAAGTTTGGTTAAGTGAAAAAAGATTGCACCACTCATTAAACCTACTCCAAGTAGTGCTCCAAAAACAGTAGCTGCAGGAATGAGGATAAGTATTGATGCCACTAATTCTAGGATCCCCGTTCCAATTCTTCCTGCAGGCTCTAAGCCAATCGTTTTAAATATGTAAACAGACTCTGGAGCACCACTAAATTTAAAATATAGTGTTTGTAGCATAATGAATGCCGCAATCAGTTTTAATGCCCAGATACCAATGTTTTTTACTCTTTTATTCATTTTTTTTGAATTTAATTTTAATGAAATAGTTTAATCCAATTATTATCAGCTTTGGATTTAAGATTGGCTTCATCCTTATTCCAATCTTTAAGCGTGTTATTAAAAAACTGATTGTAGAACAGGTATAATTTATTGTTTTTTACTTTAAAAGTTTCGGGGTTTACACTTACTTTTTCGCCTTTTAAGCCCATTGCATAAGCACACCAACCACCATATTCAGGTTCATATTTGGCGGGGCTGGCCTTAAAC
>JAYUFN010000186.1:0-1908 GCA_043738705.1 Bacteroidota bacterium | reverse complement strand
TTCAGAGTGGATTGGCCTGCCCACAAAAAAAATCCATCACCACTATGTGTAGCTGAATTGTATGCGAAAACATTATCGCTGCTTTGTTCAAAAACTAGGATACCTGCGCTATCTTGACCCCTGCGATATTTTTCATCGCTAAAACCGCGAACATTAAAATCTAATTTGTTGTGGTAAATAAAACTGTTGCCGCTTCTATATAAACCAATACCCAATCCTGAGTTAAACGAAAAATCATTCTCAATAACTTCGGCCTTATTGCACTTTGTCATTAACAAGGCACATTGCCCTCCGGTAATTATATTTTCTTTGATGAGTGCATTGTTACAATTATTCAGATAAATGCCAGCTCCATATCTTAACCATTCTCCTCCGTCATTTTTGTGATAACTCATCCAGTCGCTGATATCTTCACGCTCCAGATTGCTATACAATTTTTGGCGCCAGTTATAGCTCAGGTTACAATTAATGATATTTAAATGGTTTACACTGTCGGCATAGATTGCAATTTTATAGCCGTGTACGTTTAAATTTTTAATCGTGATATTGTCAGAACCAGGCTCTATTTGGATAGCAATTCCCTTCATTTCGTCTGGCATAGTTTGTTCTGGTGATCCCATTAATACTGCCTGATTAAAGTCGACTTCAATATTCTTCCCCGAAATTTTTATTGCAGCAACTTTTTGATGAACAAAAATTGGGTAGATATCTTTTTCGATTATTGTATTTTGATAAATCACCAAACCCCCTTCGATCCTGATTGTTTTTTGGGCATCACAATCAAGATGAAAATATCCTGAAATTAGCAGTATAAGTAAATAGCTAAGCATTTTCCGCATCTATAAAAATAAGGAATTGAAGCACGCTGAGAAATTGTCACTTCATTTTTAAAGGAATTCGCTGATGAAATTAGCCAGTACTAGAACTCCATCAGGTCTCAAACTGGCATATTCTATGCAGTGCAGTTGATAAAAGGGGTTGAATTGTCTGACAGTTGCTGACAATTTTGCACTTTAAAGCCAGTGGCATGGTGATTGACATTAGTTGATCGATTCCACAAGGATTCAAAGATTAAAAAAATATTATATGGGAAAGATTATCGGGATTGACTTAGGAACAACCAACAGTTGTGTATCCGTTATGGAAGGAAACGAACCTGTTGTAATTGCGAACGATGAGGGTAGAAGAACTACGCCTTCAGTGGTAGCGTTTTTGAAAAATGGTGAACGTAAAGTAGGGGATCCTGCAAAACGTCAGGCTATTACCAATCCACAGAACACAATTAGTAGTGTGAAGCGTTTTATGGGTCGTCGATTTGACGAAGTGACAGAAGAGATAAGCCATTGGAGCTATAAAGTTGCCAAGGGCGATAATAATACAGTGCGTGTAGCAATCGATGATCGTTTGTACACACCACAGGAAATTTCTGCTATGATTCTTCAGAAAATGAAAAAGACTGCAGAAGATTATCTTGGTCAGGAAGTAACAGAAGCGGTTATTACTGTGCCTGCATATTTCAATGACGCACAACGCCAGGCTACAAAAGAAGCCGGAGAGATTGCTGGTTTAAATGTTCGTCGTATTGTAAACGAACCTACGGCTGCAGCTTTGGCTTATGGATTAGATAAGAAACACGTTGATCAAAAGATTGCTGTATTTGATTTGGGTGGTGGTACTTTCGATATTTCAATCCTTGAACTAGGTGATGGAGTATTTGAAGTAAAATCTACGAATGGCGATACGCACTTAGGAGGAGATGATTTTGATAAAGTGATTATGGGCTGGTTGGCTGACGAATTCAAAAGTCAGGAAGCAATTGATCTTCGTAAAGACCCTATGGCACTTCAGCGTTTGAAGGAAGCTTCTGAAAAAGCAAAAGTTGAATTAAGTTCTTCTTCAGAAACCGAA
>JAYUFN010000185.1:0-1910 GCA_043738705.1 Bacteroidota bacterium | reverse complement strand
CTAGGTAATGGATTTTATAAGAATGGTGAATTAATAAATAAACCATTTGACTTTTCAGAAAAAAATCGGGTATACCTGCAAGATCAACACCATATTTTGCAATCCGTATTATTTCCTGAGTCCTTCAATCAATCACAAAGGTTTCATTTTTCTGTAGAAGACCAACAGTTTGTTCAGCACTGGATGAGTGCATTTCCAAGAGAAAGTATTCATCCAAATTATGATAGCACTATGTATTGGGACGCTTATTGTAAATTCTTATTATTTGGTTCAGGAAAAGGAGGTCTTCCAAAAAATATCAGGGTCTTCAATAAAGTAGGTGATGCATATGGATTCCTTACTGACATTGCTTATATCGTTGATCTGGAGCATCATATAGAATTTCTTTTGAGTGCTACTATATCTTGCAACAGAGACGGAATTTATAATGATGACCAATATGATTATGATACAATCGGGTATCCTTTTATGAAACATTTAGGCGAAGTGATTTTGAGATTCGAACTGGAAAGACCAAGAAAATATCTCCCTAATTTATCAAAATTTAATTTAGAGTACTAGCACAATGTTTAAATATCATTGATCAATAACAAAGGACTGCAATTCAAAAGCATTTAGCTGCTAACTCACTAAATATCCACCAAACTGGATTTTGCTTTAAAACTCGCTTAAAATTGATTTGTTTTAACGAACTTCGAGTTTCAAATTATAAAAGACAAACCAATAAGTAGTTATGGAACTTTCTTCATTATTAGATCGCTTTGCCGAACCGGAAACATTAAAAATGGCTAAATTAGGTCGTGAATTAAGAGCTGAAGGAATTGACATAATTGATCTAAGTTTAGGCGAGCCTGATTTCGATACCCCCCAACACATAAAGGATGCCGCCATTAAAGCTATCAATGATAACTGGAGTCATTACACGCCTGTTTCAGGCTTCCAAGATTTGAGAGAAGCAGTATGCACCAAGTTAAAAAGAGATAATAATCTGGAATATAAACCCGAAAATATTGTTACTTCAACAGGTGCAAAACAAAGCCTTGCAAATACTATTTTGGCATTGGTTGACGAAGGAGAAGAAGTGATTATTCCAACTCCTTACTGGGTTACTTACTCAGAACTAGTAAAGATTGCGAGAGGCAAAGTTGTTGAGATTAGAACCACAGTTGAAAATGGTTTTAAAACTACTCCTGCAGAACTAGAAGCTGCAATCACTTCGAAGAGTAAAGTTTTTATGTTTTCATCACCTTGTAATCCTTCAGGTGCAGTTTATTCAAAAGCAGAATTAGAAGGTTTAGCAGAAGTATTTCGTAAGTATCCAAAAATCATTATTCTTTCAGATGAAATTTATGAATATATCAATTTCGAAGGAAAACATGAAAGTATTGCACAGTTTGATGATTTGAAAGATCGCGTTGTTTTGATCAACGGTTTAAGTAAAGGATTTGCAATGACCGGATGGCGTTTAGGCTATATCGCAGCCAATACGATAATTGCTAAAGCATGCGAAAAATTACAAGGTCAATTTACAAGCGGAACATGTTCTATTGCACAAAAAGCAGGCGTAGCAGCACTATTAGGCGATTTAAAACCATCCTTAGAAATGACAGTGGAGTTCACAAGAAGAAGAACTAAAACTTTGGAGCTCGTAAAATCAATACCTGGATTTAAATGTTTTGAACCACAAGGTGCTTTCTATGTGTTTCCTGACGTTAGCTATTATTATGGCAAATCAAATGGTACAGAAACCATTAAAAATGCGGCAGATTTTAGTATGTATCTTTTAAATACCGCTCACGTTTCTTCAGTTATGGGAGATGCATTTGGCGAACCTAATTGTGTTCGTTTTTCGTTTGCTAACAGCATGACAAATATCGAAAGAGCATGGGCAAGGGTTAAAGAAGTACTAG
>JAYUFN010000184.1:0-5410 GCA_043738705.1 Bacteroidota bacterium | reverse complement strand
TAGAGGTAACTGAAGTCCCAAATAACCATTTGTTTCATTCCAGTGAAAAGTTGTATCAGCACTATACAAACCACTCCGCCCCCAAGCTTGATCGATACCAAAAATAGGTTGAATAAAACTTCCTCCATAAACAGCACGATACCCCAGTTTACTACTAGCTTCGTTTTGATTAAATGTATATGCCAACTCAGAATGATAGGTATTAAGAGTATTATCACTAAATAAAGTGAAAGAATATTCAGGATTACTGTATAACGGCCTCCAACTATGAAAATTTAATATCCCTTTTGATTTGGAATATTTTGTAACGGGAAAGTTTCGAAAACCAGTTTCCTTCAATTTATTCTGATCAGCAGACTCATAAATTTCTGGTAAATATAAATTGGTAAGTCCGTCACCAGGGGCGATAGGTGCCCATAGTGGATTAAAAGCTGCTAGCCGATACCCATCAGCCGTAAATGCAGAACAAACCAGTTCCCCGTTCTGCTCAATCAGTCCCTGATATAACCCAGTAGGGAATCCCGCCATTTTATAGACTTTGAAAGACTCCTTGCCGGTATTATCTTTTACTAGAGCCCAGATTTCATCCGCCCCCGCATTAGTGGTAGTAAATATTAAAGTATCTCCCTGTACCTGCAGGTAGCCAATGAGATTATTCGAAAAGGGTAAAATAGTTTGTAAGCTATCCTGGTTACCAAAACCCTTTTTCAAAAGACTCATCTCGCCTCTTTCATTTCTGGCTGTAACGTATAAGTAATGATCTGAAGCAGCAAATTTGGGATTCGCAAATACCCAACCAAGCTTTGTGTTTCTTCTAATCTCATTGCCATTCAAATCCATTTCAACAAGACTAGATCCACCTATTGGATCAAGTTCTATAGCCAAAATTTTCGACCCGTTATGAGAGATATCGGGTGAATAGTATTTAGATTTTCGAAGAATGGTTTGCTCTACACCTGATTTAACATCAATCAACTTAATTTGATTAAACTCACGTCCCCCCCAGCGAATATCAGGTTGGTAAGCAGCATAAATTATTTTTCCGTTGTTGTAAGAATAATAATCGTCAAAAGCAATTGATCGGTTTGCGATCTTTGTTTCTGAACGATCACTATTGATTAGGTAAAATGCAGGAGTTTTTTTAAACGATTTTTTTAATATAATGATAGTACCATTATCAGCAGCATACGGATATCGATAATCAACTACATCATTTTTAACAATCGGACTTAACCAGTTAATATTTTCTTTTTTAGGGATCGCCCATTTTGACTCATAAAACTTCATAGCGTCAACAACAAACTGATCAAATCGTGTATTGGTAACTTTTTTAAAAGCTCCTTGAAAAGGGTAGAAAAATGGTTTAAAACTTACTGCTTTTGAGCTGACGTCTTTCCAAACCGCATTCCCAAATTGCTTTCTCCCAAAAGCCACTAAAAGATATCCTAAATCATAGTGATCAGGAATATATTTACGATAGGAACCATTTCGAAGTTGCATATAATCATAGTGTTTCCCTGCAACGTATAGCGAACGGTAGCTACTTAAAAAAAAAGGTAATTTACCCCTTCCCTGTGGAGAAAATTTGGTTTCGTTATATACCGCATCGCCTTCAAAAAACCAATCAGGAATAGCAATAGCATTGGCTAATGCTCGCCCTTGCTCTCCTAAAATAACAGCAGCAAACCCCGAAAATCCTTTATTGAAATTACTGTATTGTTGAACGTGTCTTGTTTCGTGAATTGTAAGATTATCGATCCAGTTAAATGCCCCTAATATAAACGGATCTTGTGGAGCAGTAGTATAAAATTCAGAGCGCCATGGGGCAAGGCCAACGTAGGCATTAGAAATAGTTTTCCCATTTTGCAAAACAAGGTTAATTTTTTTTTGCTCCGAACCCAAACTGCTTTTATCTTGATTTTGAATAACACTTGCATTTTGGACAATTCGTTTGGCAGCATCTTCCATCCCTTTTGGAAAAATTACACGAATGGAATCTGTTTCAATTTGTTGCCATTTTACTTTAGCAGGGTTTCCTCCGAATTCCTGTGAAAAAATATTTGTAGTATTCAATAAAAACAACACAAATAAAATATACTTCATCCTTCTTGATATTAATATTGAAGATATAAAACTAATGCCACTCATTCAGCCTATACCCTAACAGTTTTAACAGTTAGATTACATTATAGTTGAGTGGTTATATAATTAAGGGTTGCATTATATTTGGCCAAGTTATAAACAATCAATTAATAAAAACGCCCTGAAATGACCCGAATCGGTCTCATCTCTGACACCCATGGCTGGCTTGATCCAGCTTACTTAAAACACTTTGCAAACTGTGATGAGATTTGGCATGCAGGCGACTTTGGGATGGTTGCCTTAGCAGATGAAATTAAGCAAAATAAAATCTTACGCGGGGTATACGGAAATATTGATAGCTATGATATTAGAAGCGAATATCCTGAAACTTTATGCTGGAAATGTGAAGAAGTATCTGTATTAATGTTACATAATGGAGGCTATCCACCCAAGTATAATACCGCATCAAAAAAATTAATTAAAGAGCTAAACCCTCAATTATTTATTAGCGGCCACTCGCATATTTTAAAAATAATGTACGATGCCACAGCAAGATGCTTGCATATGAATCCGGGAGCTGCAGGTAAACAGGGTTGGCATAAAGTGCGCACACTAATTAGATTTGCTATTGATGGCAAAGAAATTAAAGACTGCGAAATAATTGAACTAGAACCCCGTTGATGATTTACATTCCTGGAAACCAAGAGCGGCCAATTCCTGCTCTAAATGGCCAAGGAACTGCAGCTAATATTATGATGAGCGCTAGTAAAAAGAAAACAGCACTACGTTTATGTTTTACTAAATCAGTTAAATTTTTCTTTGAAAAAGATCTACCAATAGAGATTAAAATTATCGAAATAATCATCCCTGTCATGTGCTCTACAGCCCAAAACCTTTGAGCACTATCTTTCATCACAGCACCCATTCCTAAATTCAAAATATTCTGCAAGCCCACCGGACCGGTAGCCCACTGATATAGCCCTAATAATAAAGTAGTATGTGCAGCAATCATAAGGAATAAGCCGAGCTTTTTATCAGCTGAAGTAAATGGCTTGTCCAATGAAGAAAAATGGCGAATAATATTCACCACTAATAATAATAAAATAATCCAACGCAAAAGACTATGTAAATGAAGTAATCCTTGGTACATAAAGCTTAATTAATTTGAAAAATGATTCATTTCGGATTCTAAAATATTCTATTCCACCCAATCTGCCACAAATAAATTGGTATCGTGTGTACCTCCATTATTTCTATTGCTTGAAAATAAAAATTTTTTCCCATCCGGACTAAACATTGGAAAAGCATCAAAACCCCTGTCACGACTAATTTTCTCCATTCCCTTTCCATTGATATCAGTTAAATACATATTGAAAGGGAATCCTCTTTTATATTCGTGATTACTACAAAAAATAATATGCTTTCCATCGGGGGTAAAATTCGGCGCCCAGTTAGCCTGCTCCAAAAAAGTGATCTGTTTTACATGAGAACCGTCTGCATTTGCAACATATACTTCCATATGTGTGGGTGCAACAAGCCCTACAGCTAATAATTCTTTATACTCCTTTATTTCAATATCTGTTTTTGGACGACTAGCTCTCCACACAATTTTTTTACCATCTGGGCTAAACCATGCGCCTCCATCATAACCTAAAGTATTAGTAATTCTTTTTTCTTTTCCCGATTTTAGATCCATTACATACAAATCAAGATCCCCATCTTTATCACTACAATAAATCATTTTTTTTCCATCAGGGGAAAGGGTGCCTTCCGCATCATACCCCTTTGCAGTGGTCAATCGCTTTACAATTTTACCATCTAGGTCTGCCATGAAAATATCGTACGAGTCGTACAATGGCCAGATATATTTATTGCCATATTTAGATCGATCGGGAAGTGGAGGGCAGGTATCGGCACCTAAATGGGTGGATGCATAAATAAGATGTTTCCCATCAGGTAAAAAATAGGAACAGCTTGTTCTGCCTTTTCCGCTACTAACCATTTTATACGTGAATGTTTCTTCAGGACTAACAGGTAACTTGCCAATAAATATTTGATCACAATTCAGCCCCTCTTTAGGATTAGTTCTTTGAAAGACAATCGATTTCCCATCATAGCTCCAATAGGCTTCTGCATTGTCACCTCCAAAAGTCAACTGACGAATGTTTTTAAAATGCTTCTCGCCCACAAAAAGAACCGAATCTGGTAAGGATACTTTTTCCTGCGAAAAACCAAAATTTAAAATTGCCAAAGCAGTTGTAATGAGTAGGATTACTTGTTTCATAATATGTTAATATCAAACAAAATTAAGTAGTTGCTACAAGTCTTTTGCTAGAATTTTAACATCAAAAGAATTAGCGCTGTATTTTTGCGGATGAACAAGATTTTATTCCTTTTTTTATGCTTAGTGATTATCGCATGTAATAACATTCCAAATGAGAAAAAAAATACTCGCATAAAATCAGCTTTGCCGGAAGAAATCAAATCACTTATACAATTATCAAACCAATTTCCAGATAGTGTGGGCTTACATTTGCGTTTGGTAAATGCAATGGATAGTATTGGCGACTACAGCAATGCTTTACACGAAATGGATCAAATGATTCAGAAAGACAGTGGAAATTTTGGGCTTTGGTATAGAAAGGCAGCATTGAAAACATTGATTAAAGACACTGTTGGAGCGATTCATGCATATAATATGGCTGCTTCTATTTATGCTTCGCCAGATGCAATGCTTGCACTTGCCAACTTATATGCAGAAACAAAAAACAAGAGATCACTAATACTTTGTTCTCAGGTTGAGGACTTGAGAATGGGTAGAACTTACCAAGCGCATTGTGATTTTATTTCAGGTATCTATTTTTCCAGAACCGGAAATTATTCAAGCGCTGTTCAAAGCTTTAATCAGTGCATCTTAAATAATTATACTTATATGGAAGCATATATGGAGAAGGGATTTATATTTTATGATAAAAAGCAATTCGATGAAGCAATTAAGATTTTTCAAACTGTTATCACCATAAAAAATAATTATCCCGATGGGTATTATTGGCTTGGAAAATGTTTTGAAGCAAAAAATAATCGCCACGCAGCTAGCGAGAATTATGAAAAAGCATTTTCGCTAGATCATCAGCTACATGAGGCTGAAACTGCAATCAAAAGATTAAAAAACTAAATCATAGGCAAATAACAATTCGTAGTTTTGCAAAAAAAGAATCTATGCCCATTATTGCTCCATCCCTGCTAGCTTGTAATTTTTTAAAACTCGGAGAAGAATGCGCAATGCTTAATGATAGTGCTGCAGACTGGTTTCATTTGGATGTAATGG
>JAYUFN010000183.1:0-5430 GCA_043738705.1 Bacteroidota bacterium | reverse complement strand
ATATTACTAATTTTATTCTTCACGAAACAGGTCAGCCTCTACATGCATTTGATGCTGACGCAATTATCGGCTCAGAAATCATTGTTAAAAATGTGCCTGAAGGAACAGAATTTGTAACACTCGATGGGAATAAAAGAAAACTAACCAGTAAAGATTTGATGATTTGCAATGCAACTGGTGGAATGTGTATTGCAGGAGTTTACGGCGGTAAAGACAGCGGAGTAAAAGCGGAAACAAAAAATATTTTTCTGGAAAGTGCGTGGTTTCATCCCTCTAGTATCCGTATTAGCTCCGTTTACCATGGGTTAAGAACAGACGCTGCAACAAGATTTGAAAAAGGGGTAGACATTGATAATACAGTAAATGTTTTAAAACGTGCCGCCATCCTGATCAAGGATCTGGCAGGAGGTGAATTATCGAGCGATATTGTTGATTGTTACCCCAACCCACTTCCTAAAACCGAAGTTAGTTTAAAGCATCATTATCTAAAGAAGTTAAGCGGTAAGAATTATCATCAAGACAAAGTAAGTAGAATACTGTCTGCTTTGGGATTTGAAATCTTAAAAGAAGGGTTAGATGAACTGCGGGTAGCTGTGCCTCGCAGCAAACCGGATATAAGTTTACCTGCAGATATCGTGGAAGAAATCATCAGGATCGATGGTCTGGACAATATCGATATCCCTTCAACCATTACAATCAGCCCTGCAACAGATCAATCTGCATTAAAAGAAAATCTGAAAGACAAAATTGCAAATTATTTAGTAGGACAAGGCTTTATTGAAATACTTACTAATTCAATTACAAATAGCAAATATTTCACTGAAGCAGTATTGGCAAATTCTGTGAAGATGATCAATAACCTGAGCGCAGATTTAGATATTCTACGTCCTTCGATGCTTGAAACCGGATTAGAAACGATTGCTTACAATTTGAATCGAAAAAATAATAACCTACAATGTTTTGAGTTCGGCAAAACTTATCACAGCAAAAGCCCTGGTGAGTATACAGAATCAGAACGTTTAGCTTTATACTTTACAGGTTCAAATCAGGAAGAAAGTTGGCATCAAAAAAGAAGGGAGCTGGATATTTATAAAGCAAAGGGAATGGTTACTGCAATCGCCCAACTGACTGGTATTGCTGGATTACAATTGGTTTTATTGGAAGAAAGTCCTGAAATAATTCAAGTAGTTATTGGTAAAAAGGAATTGGGTTCAATTATCAGTGTTTCTGATCAACAGCTTAGCTCGTTTGATATTAAACAAGCTGTTTATTTTGTTGATCTCGATTTTAAAATGCTCCTAGAATTAGTGCAAAACAGAAAGATCACGTATAAGGAAGTCAATAAATTTCCTGCCATGCAAAGAGATCTGGCATTGGTTGTAGACCGAAGCGTGAGTTTTGATGCGATCGACCAGCTAGTGCGAAAATCACAGCTTTCGAAACTAAAGCAGGTAAGATTATTTGATGTATTTGAAAGTGATAAGTTGGGGGCAGATAAAAAATCGATGGCGGTGAGCTTTACTTTTGTTGACGACCAAAAAACACTTACTGATAAGGAAGTGGATGCAATGGTTGGGAAACTAATACATCATTTCGAAAAAGAGTTAGGAGCTGAAATCAGAAAATAGAAGAGACAAAAAGTTATTATTACTGTATTTTAGTATAAGATTAAATTTCATTGATGGTAGAACTTTCTGTACAAATAAAATCGATTCAGGAAAAGCTGCAGTTATTACTTAAGCAGCAACAGCTTTTGCAGAAAGAGAACCAAAAATTAAAAAATAATTTAGAGAAAATTCAATCAGACAAACTGCAAAAAGAAACTGATTTGCAGGCACTCATCCAACAATTGGAAACGGTAAAGATTGGAGGGGCACAGTGGAGCGCTTCAGAAAAAGTGATGATGGAGAAGCGCATTGATGGGTATCTGAAAGAAATTGAAAAATGTCTTTTATTGTTGAATGCCTGATATTATGGAAGAATTGATACCGATAAATATTGTGATAGCAGACCGATCATACCGCTTAAAAATAGAGCCGGCTGATGAGGAGATGGTTCGTAAAACCTCGAACCTAATCAATGATAAGATTTCGGAATTCAAAATAAGTTTTGCAGGTAAAGACATGCAGGATTATGTTTCCATGGCCCTGCTCTGGTTCGCTACCGAACAAACTCAATCAGGAAACTTTCTTGTAAAATGGGGCGAATTATCCCATCAAATCAGCTCTCTTGAAAAACAGATAGACAAAGCCCTTCAAGAAAATCAGTAATGCGTTCCAACCAAATCGGTTGACTTTGATTATTTAAGTATCTTCGCCTATTGACACATACTTATTAGGGTAAAATGAGATGTGTGTAGCGAAACAGGATTTTGAATTATTATAAAACTTACCAAAACCATGGATCAAATTTTTTCTATTATAATTGGTGCAATTTCACTAATTGTTGGGGCTTTAGCAGGCAAATTTTTATTTGCTAAAAACACCAAAAAACAAATCGAAGATGCTGAGTATCAGGCACAAACAATCCTTAAAGAAGCCGAACTAAGGGCAGAAACCATCAGGAAGGAGAAACAGCTAGAAGCTAAAGAGCGTTTTGTTCAGTTGAAATCCGATCACGACAAAGAGGTGATGGATCGAAACCGGAAAATGGGTGATACCGAGAACAGGATTAAACAAAAAGAAATCACAATTAACCAAAAGGAATCAGGGATCGAAAAACAAGTTAAAGACAACGAAGCAATCAAAGACAACCTAAATCGTCAGATCGAATTGGTTAATTTGAAGCGCACTGAACTTGAAAAGCACCAAGAAGAACATATCCGGAGGTTAGAAAAAATTGCCGGACTTAGTGCTGAAGAAGCTAAGTCGCAGTTAATCGAAAGTTTAAAACAAGAAGCACATTCTCAAGCACTTAGCTTACAACAAGACATCATTGAAGATGCTAAACTGAAAGCTAACAAAGAGGCTAGAAAAATTGTAATTCAGTCTATTCAGCGCACCGCAGCTGAAATAACTATCGAAAATACGGTAACTGTATTTAATTTAGAGACAGATGAAATTAAAGGTCAGATTATTGGTAGAGAAGGTAGAAATATCCGAGCTATTGAAGCAGCAACTGGGGTTGATTTGATTGTTGACGATACACCAGAAGCAATTATTTTATCTTCTTTTGATCCATTGCGTAGAGAAATTGCCCGATTGAGCTTGCAGCGCCTTGTTGCGGATGGAAGAATTCACCCAGCCCGTATAGAAGAGGTAGTCGAAAAAACACGTCGTCAATTAGAAGAACAGGTGATGGAAATAGGGGAGCGTACGGTAATTGAAATGGGTATCCATGGCTTACACAAGGAACTGATTAGGATCGTAGGTAAAATGCGATTTCGTTCTTCGTACGGACAAAATTTATTGATGCACAGTCGAGAAACAGCCAATTTATGCGGTATCATGGCTGCCGAATTGGGTATGAACCCCAAGCTGGCAAAACGAGCAGGCTTATTGCACGATATTGGTAAAGTGCCGGATGAAGAGACCGAGTTAAGTCATGCTTTATTGGGAGCAAAACTGGCAGAAAAATATGGTGAGAACCCTGCGGTAGTAAATGCCATTGGAGCTCACCACGATGAGATGGAGATGCAATATGTGATTTCTCCGATCATTCAGGCTTGTGATGCAATCAGTGGAGCTCGCCCTGGTGCAAGACGCGAAATTATGCAGCAATACCTGCAGAGGATTAAAGATCTCGAGAATTTGGCAATGGCTTATCAGGGTGTTGAAAAGGCCTATGCAATTCAAGCTGGTAGGGAATTAAGGGTGATTGTAGAAGCAGATAAAGTAACCGATGGAGATAGTGATAAGCTGAGTTTTGAGATCGCACAGAAAATTCAGACTGAAATGACCTATCCTGGACAAATTAAAGTAACAGTAATCAGAGAAAAAAGAGCGGTAAACGTAGCGAGATAAAAAATATTCTGATTCATCATCAGTATTTTATATTTTTTTCTATACCTTTGCCGTCCGCAAAAAAATAAAGTTATGGACGCAGCAGTTCAGTTTGTACACGATCAATTAACCGTTAAGAAGGAATACCCTAAGTTTAAATCAGGTGATAACATCACAGTGAATTATAAAATTGTAGAGGGTGGTAAAGAGCGAATTCAGAGTTTCCGTGGTGATGTAATCAAATTACAAGGCAATGGAGCAACCGCCTCTTTTACAGTACGTAAAATTTCTGATGGAGTAGGGGTAGAACGTTTGTTCCCAATCCTGTCTCCAAATATCGACTCAATCTTGTTAAATAAATCTGGTAAGGTTCGCCGCGCCAAATTATATTACTTGAGAGAGCGAAGTGGAAAGAGTGCTCGTATTAAAGAAAAAAGATTTTAATCGATTTATTTTTCTTTAGATAGCGTTACTTTTCTTTACCTTACGGTTCTAAATTTTATATTATGGGAGACTTATTTGCACCTCAACACATTATATGGATCGTTTTACTGTTCTTATTGTTTTTTGGAGGTAAAAAAATTCCCGAGTTAATGCGCGGTTTAGGAAAGGGAATTAGAGAGTTTAAAGATGCAAAAGACAATGTGCAAAAGGAAATCGAATCACATGTTTCTGAAGAAGCAACCAAGAAAGAAACAAATTCATAAAATGTTTATTTAATTAGTAAACCTCGCAATTTATTTCTGCGGGGTTTTTATTTTGTTTATAACTACACCAACCTTCCGATCAATTTAATGGGGCTTTTTACCAAAATATCGAATTCAGAATCAAATGCAGAAATGTCGTTTTTTGATCATATTGATGATTTAAGAAAACACTTATTTAGATCTGTCATTGCGATTTTAATTGGATCAATTTTTATTGGCTATTATAATAAGTTTATTATTAAGAATATTTTAATGGGGCCAATCCATTCCGATTTTATTACGTACAGATATTTGTGTTCATTAGGGAAATATTTAGGAATGGGTGATACGCTTTGCTTAAATACGGTTCATATAAAAATGCAAAGTAATGCAGTGGCTGGTCAGTTTAATGTTTTTCTAAACGTCATTTTAATTGGTGGGCTAATCATCGCATTTCCTTACGTGTTTTGGCAATTTTGGAGATTCATAAAACCCGCATTAAAAAACAATGAGTTAAAGGGCACCCGAGGTGTAATTTTTTGGGTTTCGTTACTTTTTTTCATCGGCGTTTTATTTGGCTATTATGTTATTTCACCTTACACTATTAACTTCTTTGCTGGGTTTACAATTGATGAGAGTATCGAAAATTTTTGGACTATTGCTAGTTATTTTAACACAATGATGCCACTTGTTCTTGGCTCTGGTTTAATGTTTCAGCTCCCGTTAGTGTTATATTTTCTAGCAAAAATTGAGGTAGTAAGCTCTTCATTTTTAAAAAAATATCGAAAGCATTCTATTTTAGT
>JAYUFN010000182.1:0-5457 GCA_043738705.1 Bacteroidota bacterium | reverse complement strand
CTAGCTTAAATGCAGTTTACCCGATTTTGCCTGGCTGCCCTGCTAATAAAAACGATACCTGCTATTTTAGATTCTGGGCTAGAGATCTTGCAAAGAATGTAAGTGACACGGTAGTATCGCCCGACATTATTATACTTAAATAATTGGATTGAATAAGTTTGTCCGCAGTTTTTTCTTTAGCAACTATTTTTACGGTTGCTGTGTGTTGGCTCTTTCGATAGAAACCAATCTTCAGCTAGCCACCTCATTAAATTCGCCTTTTTATTACCTGCTCATTTTTACAGCATCCGTTGTTTACTATACTAAATCCTATACTTCTGAAGCCAGTTATAGTGAGCCGAATCGTCGAGCCCAATGGTACCGAATCAATAAAATAAAAGTGCTTTATTCACAGACAAGTTTATTGTTTATAACGATAGTACTCACGGCTTTTCTATTCTATCAAAATTTTACAGCAATCAAACAATTAACAGCAACCGAATGGAAGCTAGCATTGATTTTTCCCTTAACCGCTACATTATACTATGGAAGTATTTTTCCCAAAAATCCTACCCATAATCTGCGAAGTATCGGCTGGCTGAAACCCTTTGTAATTGGCTTTGTATGGACCGGAGTAGTGAGCATTTATCCACTTTTATATAAAGCAATTGAAAATCATCAGCATTTTGAACCACATTGGTTGGTGTGGATGTTTTTTATCAAAAACTTTATTTTCATTTCTATCCTCTGCATCCTCTTCGACATAAAGGATTATGCGGCAGACCATAATAGTCAGCTCAAAACCTTCGTAGTTAGACTGGGCTTAAGAAAAACCCTTTTTTATGTAATCATCCCCTTAGCATTAGTGAGTTTTATATCCTTTATAATCTTTACCCTTTCAAGGCATTTACCTCTTACTAGGATCTTCATTAACAGTGTACCTTATATTTTGTTGATAACTGTAACCTGGTCAATGCAACGTCGTAAAACCATTCTCTACTATCTTGCAATAATTGACGGGCTTCTATTGGTCAAGGCAGCTTGTGGTATTCTAGGCGTATTACTTTTTAAATAATTACAATGGCTAAGGCAAAAAAAGACAAAAAAGAGCATAAATCTTTACTCAGTACAAAGTCGATGGACTTTCTTAAAAATTATATCAATAACCCATCTCCTGTTGGGTTTGAGACAAGTGGACAAAAATTATGGCTCGAATATATTAAGCCCTATACCGATAGTTTTTTTACCGACCCATATGGCACTGCTGTAGCAGTAATTAATCCAGATGCTGCTTTTAAAGTAGTGATTGAAGCGCATGCGGATGAAATTAGTTGGTTTGTAAACTATATTAACGATCAGGGATTAATTTATTTGAAAAGGAATGGTGGTGTAGATCATCAGATTGCTCCATCCATGCGGGTATTTATTCATGGTAAGAAAGGGCCTGTTAAGGCGGTATTCGGATGGCCTGCAATACATACACGGCATAATAGTGCAGACAGCAAAGAACCTCAACCAAAAGTTGAAAATCTTACTTTGGATTGCGGTGCAAACAACAAAAAAGATGCAGAGGCACTAGGAATTCATATTGGTGCAGTAGTAACTTATGCAGATGGATATGATGAACTTGCAAATGACTTTTTAATTGGTCGTGCATTTGACAATCGTGTTGGGGGGTTCATGATAGCAGAGGTTGCCAGACTATTGAAAGAAAATTCTAAGAAATTACCCTTCGGATTATATATTGTAAATGCAGTTCAGGAAGAAATAGGTTTAAGAGGTGCGGAAATGATTGCTCGAAGAATTAAACCTAATGTGGCAATCATTACCGATGTAACGCACGACACCAGTACCCCAATGATCAGCAAGGCCATCGAAGGAGATATTCAATGTGGCAAAGGACCCTCTCTTGCCTATGCTCCTGCAATTCATAATAAGTTATTGCAATTGGTACAGGATGTGGCTGAAAAAAAATCAATTCCTGTTCAGTTAAGAGCACTGAGCAGAAGCACCGGAACGGATACTGATAGCTTTGCATATGCAAATGATGGTTGCCCTTCTGTATTGATTTCCATTCCGCTACGTTACATGCATACTACTGTAGAAATGATCCATAAAAAAGATATCGAAGAAACCATCAAGTTGATGTACGAAACGCTGTTAACACTTAGCCCAAAAACAAACTTAAGTTACCTCTAATAAAATATTTATTTTTTCGGCTGATGAATTTTACAGAAAGAGCACCTATCAGAATTGCAGTACTTGATTTATACGAAGGATTTCCTAATCAGGGTATGCGTTGCATTCAGGAAATTGTGGAGCAATGGGCCGAAAAAAATAAACGCTTATTTACGTATCACATTTATAATGTTCGACAGGATTTAGTAGTGCCCGACGAAAGCTATGATATCTATATTTCTAGTGGTGGACCAGGTTCTCCATTAGAAAGCGAAGGACAGCCATGGGACAATAAATATATTGACTGGCTTGGGCGTATGGAAGCTTGGAATAATAGTAACCCTAATTTGCTTAAGAAACACGTTTTTTTTATCTGTCATAGTTTTCAATTAGCTTGTCGTTACTATGGTATTGCGGAAGTTTGTAAGCGCAATTCAACTTCGTTCGGAGTATTCCCAATTCATCGATTACCGGATGGTGAAAATGAACCTGTGTTCAATGGTATGCGAGACCCATTTTTTGCAGTGGATAGCCGCGATTATCAAGTAATCTCACCCGATCATATTAAACTACGCGAAATGGGAGCTCAGATTTTAGCAATTGAAAAACATCGCCCACATGTTGCATACGAAAGGGCGATCATGAGTATTCGTTTCAATGATTATTTTATTGGTACACAATTCCATCCAGAAGCAGATGCCGTTGGTATGAGTATGTATTTACAGAGGGAAGACAAAAAAATAAACGTGATAGAAAATCATGGAGAGGCAAAATGGAAGAGTATGGTAGAACAATTACAAGATCCAGAAAAAATTATGTGGACTTATCAGCATATACTCCCGAATTTCTTAAACATTGCTGTAAACGAAATAGCAGAAGATTAATTAATTACAAACTCTTGTAATCAACTAAAAATAGAAGCATTTCAATGGTTTCTTATTTTTACCTTACTGTAAATTCTAAATCGCTTTTATGGTTCCCTCAATTCGCGAAGCATACAATCTGGCATTTACGCAAGAAGCCTATCAGGCGTATCTACAGGAACTTTCCTCAAAGCATCCCGGCGCATTGGAATTCAGGGTAGCTGAAACACCGATATTTATTGATAAAGCTTTCAAAAATAAAGTATTAGATGCCTGCGAATCTATCGTAGATGTAATTACAGGTTTTAACTTTAAAACAATTAGCAGGCAAGCCATTCCGGACAATGTAAATGTTTCCAACGAAAATAGCCATCCCCATTTTATTGCTTTTGATTTTGGAATTTGTGAGAATGCAGCAGGTGAGCTAGAGCCTCAGTTGATAGAGATGCAGGGCTTTCCAACTTTATTTGGTTACCAAATTTTTCAGGATGAGGTTACAAGAAAATATTTTAATATTCCGAAAAACTATAGCCCTTATTTAAATGGATTTGATACAGTTAGTTACACCAAATTATTAAAGGAAATTATTTTGGGCAACCATGCCCCCGAAAATGTAATTCTATTGGAGATATTACCACATCAACAAAAAACGAAGATCGATTTTTATTGTACTAGCGACTATACAGGTATTCCAATTGTATGTTTAACAGAATTAATACAGGAAGGCCGTGATTTGTTTTATGAAAAGGCTGGTAAAAAAATTGCTGTTAAAAGGATTTATAACCGTATCATTTTCGACGATCTACAGCAACAATCTGATGCCATTCAGGAGAAGGGCAAATTATTATTGACAGATCTTAATGTAGAATGGGTTCCACATCCTAACTGGTTTTATCGGATTAGTAAGCATACACTCCCTTATATTCATCATCCATACGTTCCTGATACTAAATTTTTAAGTGATATAAAATTAATTCCGGAAGATTTGGAAAATTATGTTTTAAAACCTTTATTTTCTTTTGCAGGCCAAGGCGTAATTATTGATTTATTACCTGGTGATATCGAAAAAATTCAGGACCCGCATAATTGGATCTTACAGAAAAAAGTAAAATATGCCGATGTGATTGTTACGCCGGATACTCCTGCAAAAGCCGAGATTCGAATTTTCTATTTCTGGAAAGATGGAACTCCAAGACCAATCGGAACAAATAATCTTGCCCGTTTAAGCAAAGGAAAAATGATTGGAGTTAGGTACAATAAAGATAAAGAATGGGTTGGCGGAAGTATTTGCTATTTTGAAAAATAACTAATCATTAGTTTACAAAATTCCACCAGATACCAAATCGAAGCCACAACCCTGGATAAGGATATTGTTCGGCTGCAAAATTTTTGTGATCAAATTTAAATCCATTATTGACAGATAAAGTATTCAAATTTTCCAACCGTATAAAGCTTTTAAAACTTTTTATTCGGAAGTTTAGGTAGGCAGCAATGTCTGGTAGATTATTAACAGTGTAGGCATTCTGATAAAAAAACTGTCCAAGAAAAGGTGAATAATTATCAGCCTTATATGGGGAATGATATTTTACTTCCAACCCAGTAGAAATAAAAAGATTCATAAAAAAGTTTCCTTCAAATGCGATCCTGTTTCGGGTATAAAACAACGGCAAATTAACTGGTGGATCGCCTGTTGTTTGTTGCAAGTGGATATCGGTATACCAAAACCAATTTCTAGATAACCTGAATTTTTTTTCCGCACTCAAATGCAGCACATTAAACAAAGGAGCTTCTTGCTTGGCAGTAAAGAAACTATCAAAATAAATATAATTACTCACTGCAAAATATTCTGCATTCAGCTTCCACCCAATCTTAGGATTTTCGTACTTCACAAAAAGTCTTAGTAAATTTTCTTTATTAAATCCCGTTCGGTTATTCATAGGAAAACTACTCAGTGGATTTAGTATAAAAATCGGAGAACGATTTACATTTTGAAACCCAATACTTAATGAACCGATTCTTTTACCCAACAATCGCTTCATACTAACCAGTGCAGAATAATCGCCCGAGTTGAGTCCGTTTAAATATAACTGTCCGCTTGCTTCAATATCCCATTTCTGATTTCTAGTTCGATTCCGATATTCTGCTAAGCCATATAGATTATAAAAACTATGCTTTCCTGTAAGCGTATCAAATACTCCTGAAAGGTTTTGCAGTGCAACACCCGCTTTAAAAAACTGACTTAGGTTATTTTTATCCGGAAAAGAAATCAGGCTAAATTCATTATTAACTTCTGTCCAACTGTCTTTATACGAAACAGTATCACCGTTCATGTTATTAAGAATATGATAACTGAAATATTTGGAATACTGTGCGGAATCGGCGGAGATATCTGAAAAGCCGTAACTTGAATTTCCAAAACGGAGTATATGTTCAATTC
>JAYUFN010000181.1:0-1953 GCA_043738705.1 Bacteroidota bacterium | reverse complement strand
CCTTGTTCTGCATATTTTTTTAATGCATCAATCATCTGATATACCTCCTCGTTATTTGGAATTGCGGGAAATATATTTTTTGTACTAATTAGCAAGGTATCCACAACTAGGCTATGATTAATTTTCATGCCATATACTTTTTCTTCGTTCTCAAGAAATATTTTCATGCTGGCTAAGATCTCTCCGGTATTCTGTAGTAATGCTTTTAAAGTATAATAGTCTTTGATTCTTGTGATCGGATTATAACTGGATGAATACTGGTATTTCCAAAAATAAGCTACCGAATCAAGCCCTATTTGTGCATAAATTATTTCACCCTTCAAATTCATTCCGTTGAAACTGGTATTGATGCGATAGCCATTGAATAAAGCTTCTGTAGGAGTATGCTTTGCATTTTTAAAAGAAAAATCTACTCCGTTTGTGATTTGGATTGAACTGGAATCAGAAGAAGGCCACCACTGTTGCCATTTCTTAGGATCCTTAAAGAAACGACTACTAGCAGACAAAGGCGCTTTAATGGCAGCAACTTTTGTTACCTGAATTTGTGATGGGATGATTAAATAAATAGTTGCTAATAAAACAATCAATAAGGCAAAAATTATTGGTAGCGTTTTTTTCATAGTTAGTACTCTTTTCAGCCATGCAAATTAATGAATCATTCCAGATAAAATTAATTGTATCAAATAGATGTTGAATTGGGTAACAGAGAATTGCTTAAATTGCTAAACCAATAAAAAACGCATGAAAAAAATATACCTTTTGCCATTAATTTTTTCGTTCTTAATCGTGCAATCACAGGATAAGGTTGATACCTGGAAAATTAATGCCGGTAAAATAGATCCATCAAATTATTATGGTATCACAGTCGCCAACGGAATGATTGGCATTGTTTCCTCTCCCGAACCATTCAAGGTAAAAGAGGTAGTACTAGCAGGGGCTTATGACCAATATGGCAGAGGTAGAGTAAGTAATTTTTTGCGCAGCTTCAACCTCTTAAATATGCAGTTAGATATTGATGGTAAAAGAATCGGATCGAACGATGCTACCAATATGCAACAGTCGCTTGATATGCATCATGCTAGCTTCACTACCTCATTCAGCTATTCCGATAAAGCAATTATTAGTTACACCTATTATTCATTACGCCAACTTCCCTTTACGGTTTTAATGGATATCAATATCACAGCAAAGAAAGATATTACAATTGGTGGTGCTAGTGTAATGGAAGCTCCTGATGCATTAAAAGATGTACAGAACTATTATAACGAAATTGATCGACCCCATATCGTGATTAGTTTACTTACCTCATCAGCGAAAAGCCCAACCGGCAAATTACTCATGTGCGCTTCAAATACTTTTTTATTTTCTGAGCCACATGGACAAGAGCCGAGGGTGATCCACGAAATGTGGGATAACAATATGCATCTCATGAAATTTAGTCGTAAGATTATGGCAGGAGAAACCTATCGGTTTTCAATTGCCGGATCTTCTATTACTTCGGCACATCATGACGATCCATTGAATGAAGCAGAAAGGATGACCATTTTTGCTAAGCTGGAAGGAAGAGATCGGTTGATTAACTTTCATAATAAAGCTTGGGACGATTTATGGAAAAGCGATATTACAATTGAAGGGGATGACCAGTCGCAGCAAGACATTCATAGCATGTTATATCATCTCTATTCTTTTTCGAGAGAAGGTACTGCAATGAGTCCTTCCCCAATGGGATTGAGTGGCTTAGGTTATAATGGACATGTGTTCTGGGACACCGAATTATGGATGTATCCTTCATATCTAGTATTGCATCCTGAAATGGCAAAGAGTATGGTAGAATACCGTTTTCAACGTTTAGATGCTGCCAGAAAAAATGCGTTTAATCACGGATACAAAGGCGCGATGTTCCCTTGGGAGAGTGCTGCAACTGGAGTAGAAGAAACGCCTGTATGGGCTTTG
>JAYUFN010000180.1:0-5492 GCA_043738705.1 Bacteroidota bacterium | reverse complement strand
TTTTTTTACTAAATCCTGGATTAAAACGGCCTGAGAAAGCAACTGCAGTTGAAGCTGGCAAAGCACCCACCACACCTTTTTCCATTACGTTTTGATAGTTAGAACCAGTACGGTCTCCCCCGTAGATAGTTAAACCACTCCCCGCGTTACTAGAATTACTATAGAAGCTACCTGTTAAACGTACACGTACATTCTCGTTCAGTTTTTTATCAAATCCAGCTTTTAAATAAATAGAAGGATTTCTTTTTACAGTTGGATCCAAAATAGTAGCCATTGGAGAATCGATACTTCCTTTGATCATACCATTGGTTAAACCGATCATACCTAACAATCCATTTTTTTGTAGATAAACTTCACCACCAATTTCAGTAGCAAACTCATCAATAATATAGTTATCCATGAATGGATTATACAATGCCTGGCCACCATCTGTTCTGCGGAAATGTTCATCACCATAGTTCACTTCGAAGTGACCAATTTTAACTGTTGTAATTTTCATCAAATCACTCCAGAACTGACCTTTAAATGGAACTTTATCAAATTGAATATATCCACCTTTTACCCAAGTTTCATTGTGGTGACGGGCAGATAAATAACTAGTTACATTTAATTTAATTCCATCAGCCAATTGCACATCCATGAAAAGATTTGCCTGAGCTGTCATAAAACCATTTACCAAAGGATACAAGTGGTTTGCTTGTGTAGCGCCATTGTTTAGCGCACCCGGGTTTTCGTGTTTTAAATTTTGGAACTGCTGCGTAAATCCAGCACCCCATCTTACTTTTAAGCCTTCGAATGGAACAGTATCTGCTTTTGAAGTTTCAAACATGTTAATACCGCTTTTATCGTAAGGGCGGAAATTTGAAATTTTAGGTTGTTGTGCGAAAAGGGCAACAGGCAAAACCCCAAGAATTAATAAACATACAATTTTGGTAATCCTGTTAAATTGAAATTTCATAAAAATAAATTTGGTTAATAATAGTGTTGCGTAGATGATTAATTGGATTATTTAGAAAGATTTAAATCGAATTTTAAAGTCACATCATTCCCTGTTTTAATTGTACCCATCATAAATGTTGGAGGAGCCATTGAAAAATCTTTCATACTAATTTTTCTAGATCCCATCACAGAAATACTTTTATCTGTTCTTACTTTGCATGTTGCTGATATCTCTGCATCCAGTGTGGCTCCTGCAATTGTTAATTTACCATTTGCTTTTACTACATAATCGGTTGCATCAAGATTAGTAATAGTTGTTGAAGTACTTATAAATGTGATACTTTTAGACTTATCGGTTTTTAAAGCTTTATAAGCATTTTTGTCCATCGCATCATGACCACTTTTCAATGATTCTGCGGGAGTACTAAATGAAATACCTGATACTGCAGTAATGGCCCCAGCACTATTCAGTGTAAAGATTCCTTCAAATATTCCCTGACTCGATTTCATATCCCAATCATGTAAAGTAGAAGTGCCACTCACCGTAAGTGATACGTTATTTTTGCTTGAATATTTTACTTGAGCAGATGCTGCAAGAAAAATAATCATACTCAGTCCTAACAAGACTAGTTTTTGTAATTTGTTTTTGTAGTTTTTCATATTTAAAGTTTTTGAAAGTTTTCTTGTTAAAATTCGATTACACTTTTTGATCCTTTGATTACACAAAATTGCGATAAGTTGCAATTCTGTTAAATGATGAGGATCACTGCATCTTATGATTCTAATCAGAGAAAAAACTGATAATTGTCATCTTTACATTTTAATGGAGCCTAAAAAAATGAGGCTACTTAGTTGGAAATAATAATTTTACTTAATGTTTAGTCATTAAATTGATTCAGGATGGTATATTTCTTTCAAATCCCCTACTTTTGCCCACGGTCGGGAAATATCCTAAGTAATTTCTCGGTGACAATAAAGAGCGGATGTGGCGAAATTGGCAGACGCACTAGACTTAGGATCTAGCGCCGCGAGGCGTGTGGGTTCGACCCCCTCCATCCGCACAAAAAGACCTGATTTTCAGGTCTTTTTCTTTTAACGGGAGTACCTCCATACCCACTTTATTTTTTCATAAAAAGAATCTATGATTCCCTTTTACTGCAATTCCTTACCTTTGCAACCCAAAATTCAAGAAAATAAAAAAACAAGTATGGCAACAATCGTCCGTGAAAATATTGGTTTACTGAATGATAAATTGATCGTGAAACTGAGTAAGGAAGACTATTATGGCAATTTCGAAAAGAATCTGAAGCAATATGCTAAAACTGCCAATATTCCCGGATTCCGCAAGGGCATGGTACCAGTAGGGATGGTTAAAAAAATGCATGGGCAGGGTGTTTTTCAAGACGAAGTGCTGAAAACAGTAGAGAAGGAAATGAATGAATACCTTTCTAAAGAACAACTAGACATTTTTGCACAACCAATTCCTTTGGAAAACGAAGGCAGCAAACTCGACATGAACAATCCCGGCGAAGTGGCTTTTTCTTTTGAGATTGGACTGAAACCAGTTTTTGAAATTGATGCTACAAAAATTAATATCACTAAATATAATGTTATAGTTACCGATAGCATGTTGCAGGAAGAAATAGAAAGATTACAAACCCGCAATGGCAATATGACTGAGCCTGAAACTGTAAGCAGCGAAGACCACGTATTGAATGTAACATTTACCGAAATAGATGCAGCAGGCAATATGCCAGAAGGTGGAATTAACAAAGCCAACAGCTTGCTTGTAAAATATTTTACCGAAAGTTTTAGGCCCCAATTGATGGGCAAGAAAAAAGATGATGTAATAGATGTTTATTTGGCTACTGCATTTGAGGATAAAGAAAGAGAAGTGATTCTGGCAGATCTTGGTTTAAATAAAGACGAAGCGGGTTCTGCTGATAGGACTTTCAAAATGACCATCACCAAAATTGGTTTTGTAGAAAAAGCTACCTTAGATGCTACTTTTTTTGCTACAGTTTATCCAAATAACGAAATTACAACGGAAGAAGATTTCCGCGCAGCAGTGAAGACAGAGATTGAGACCCATTTTGCTCAACAAACTCGTAATCAGATTCACGATCAGATATACCATTACTTATTAGACCATACAAAAATGGAATTCCCTGAGAACTTCTTAAAGCGCTGGTTACAGGTAGGGGGTGAAAAACCAAAATCTGCCGAAGAGGCAGAAGCTGATTATCCTACTTTTGTTGATCAGTTAAAATGGACCCTTATTAGTAGCAATCTAATCACAACGAATAAAGTAGAAGTAAAGCCAGAAGATATTCGTGAATTCGCCAAAATGCAATTGTTCAGCTATATGGGCGGACAGTTAGGTGCATTGGGTGATAACCAGCAATGGGTAGATGATTACGCAAACCGAATGATGCAGGATAAGAAGTTTGTAGAAGACAGCTATCACCGCATTAGTGCAGATAAATTGTTTACTGCACTTGAATTGCAGGTGATACCTACAGAGGAAGCAATTACAATGGAAGCATTCACAGAAAAAATGCATCACCACCATCATTAAAATAATAAACCCAAAGAAAATACAGGAGCCGGGTTAGCCCGGCTTTTTTATGACTAAAATAAAAGAGTAGGGTGAAATGAGGAACTGACTACTTGTCGCAGGAAAATCTTTGCACAGTATTTGAATATTGCACATATTCTGAAATAGCAAAACACTTACCTTCAAAGCGAAAATCATATCATATGAATCTTGGAAAAGAATTTGAACAATACGCAGTAAAACATAGAGGTATCAGCAGCGCTACCCTATATAACTATCAACAACACCATGTAACCAACCTAACTCCTTATATTATTGAGGAACGCCCAATGAACGTTGCTAGTATGGATGTTTTCAGCAGATTGATGATGGACCGCATCATTTTTCTAGGTGAGGGTATCAACGACTATGTAGCAAATATTGTAACAGCACAATTATTGTTTTTAGAAAGCACCGACCGAACACGCGATATACAGATGTATATTAATAGCCCGGGAGGCAGTGTTTATGCAGGTTTGGGTATTTACGACACCATGCAGTTCATAAGTCCGGATGTGGCAACCATCTGCACAGGAATTGCTGCAAGCATGGGGGCGGTTCTACTTTGTGCTGGTGTGAAGGGGAAAAGAACAGCTTTAAAACATAGCCGCATCATGTTGCACCAGCCTAGTGGCGCAATTGGTGGACAAGCAACTGATATTGAAATCACCGCACGCGAAATCAAAAAATTGAAGATCGAATTGTATGAAGTAATTGCAGAACATACCAACAAATCGGTTGAGGTAGTTGCGGCAGATTGCGATCGCGACTTTTGGATGAAAGCCATTGAGGCAAAGGAATACGGACTAGTTGATGAAGTTTTATTGACCAATCCGAGGAAAACAAAAAAGGACTAATCTTAGGTAGTATAAAATTAAAAAAAATAATATGATCGATACAAGATATATCATCAATCCATACAGAATGGACGACGAAGAAGAGCACGAGCCAAAAGAAGAAAAGCAGGAACCAATGGGTGGTTTTATGATGAAAAAAATGGAGAAACTGTTCTTCGAAAAAAGAGCAGTGTACTTATGGGGTGTTGTAGACGATAAATCTGCCCGAGATATTGTGAGCAAATTATTGTTATTGGATGCGGATAAGCCAGGCAAAGAAATAAAGTTCTATATCAATAGTCCTGGAGGTGTTGTTACCAGCGGAATGGTTATGTATGATACCATGAAAATGATAGCCAGTCCGGTAAGTACCATTTGTATGGGCCTCGCAGCTAGTATGGGCTCCATTTTACTGAGCGCCGGCACTAAGGGTAAAAGAAGTATCTATCCGCACGGAGAGGTGATGATCCATCAACCTAGTCTTGGAGGTTATATGCAAGCTACTTCAGCCGATATCGAAATTCAAGCCAACCAGATCCGTAAAACAAAGGAGTTGGGAGCTAAAATAT
Source organism: Bacteroidota bacterium (assembly GCA_043738705.1). Lineage (GTDB taxonomy): Bacteria > Bacteroidota > Bacteroidia > Chitinophagales > Chitinophagaceae > Sediminibacterium. Next base: position 552 of record JAYUFN010000180.1, on the reverse strand, counting down.
TGGCCGACAATTGTGGCAAAACAGTAGATCAGGTGATGGCAGATTTCGACCGTGACTATTGGATGAACGCAAACGAGGCAGTTGCATACGGAATTGTAGACCAAGTTCTTAGTAAGATCTAACCCTTTTTAAAAAGATTTGACCTAGGATATTCCCCTAAAAAGAGAGAACTATGGTACATTTGCCTTTCTAAAAGCAACAAACTACTGTTAAAGATGGTCTGTTAAAAGGAGGCTAAATAAATGATTATGGCGAAACAAGCTCAATTACACTGCTCGTTTTGCGGCCGCAGCCGCGATGAAGTAAAGATTCTGATAGCAGGGCAGGAAGGGCATATTTGTGAGAATTGTGTAGAGCACGCTCAGGAAATTATTGTTCAGGAGCTGAATTTGAAAAACGACTCTGCGAGTGGAAACTCAAATTTTAAACTTAATATTCGACGCCCCGCAGAGATTAAAAAATTTTTGGACGAATATGTGATCGGTCAAGATGACGCTAAAAAAGTATTATCAGTAGCTGTTTACAACCATTTTAAAAGAATTGTACAGAAAA
>JAYUFN010000179.1:0-5506 GCA_043738705.1 Bacteroidota bacterium | reverse complement strand
TGTGCCTATGAAAACTGTGCCAGTACTGCTAAGTGATCCAAGATATATAGATATTTCTAAGTTGCTAAATACCTTGGCATCATTCCTCGTTTTTTGTTTGCCAGCAATTATTTTGGGACGTATTGTGAATAGTAAACCTTTTGAATATCTCGGCTTTAAAGCAAGGGTGTCATCGCAGCAAATAGGTTTAGTGCTGCTGATTGCTTTTGTAGGTTTGATTTTGAGCGGTGCTTTGGGCGAAGTCAACCAATCAATACCCCTCCCTTCAAAATTACTGATAAAGGCAAAGGAACTTGAAGAAAAATATAAGGAGGCGATGGCTTCGATGATTACTATGAAAAGTTTTAGTGATTATTTAATCAGCTTACTAGTTTTGGCTGCAGCTCCTGCATTGTTTGAAGAGGTTTTGTTTAGAGGTGGGTTTCAAACAATATTTGTGGGATGGACAAAAAACCCTTTCGCAGGAATTCTTATTACGAGTCTTCTTTTTAGCGCAATACATTTTTCTTTTTTTGGTTTCCTTCCTCGTGCAGCTTTGGGGATGATTCTTGGTTATGTTTTTTATTACAGTAAAAACCTTTGGCTAAATATCATGATACACTTTTTGTATAATGGTATGGCTGTTACTCAAATATTTATAATAACCCGCCAAGGCAAGTCGATCGAAAAAGCAATGGATGAAAGTATGCCGATATGGATGGGCATTATTGCAATCATTGCAAGTTTTGTTCTGCTCAATCAATTTAAAAAAGCTTCAGAAAAGCAATTTTTAATTCATCCATCTATTTTAAATGAAAACAGAGAAAATTAAAGTGGAAAATTTGGAAAAGGTTTATAGTACAAGAAATTATGCGGAAGCAAGTATTATTCAGGGAGTATTGACCGAGAATGAAATCCCTGTACAAGTACTTAACAAACAGGATAGCAGTTATGTAAATTTTGGGGATATTGAATTATATGTTCCTGCACACTTAAAAGGCACTGCTCAACAATTATTAGGGAAAGCACTTTTGAATTAGTATAAGCTAGCTTTCTAGTTCACAGATAATTTTTACTAACTTGCTAGAGTTGCTGCATCAAGCAGTATAAATCTATGGCATTCAACTTTTCTGTTTTTAAAACGCGCACACTTAGTGCAATTGTATTTGCTGCGATTATGCTAACCGCATTAATATGGAATCAATGGAGCTTTCTAGCACTTTTTACGGTAATTAATTTTGGATGTTGGTGGGAGTTTCATCGATTGATGGAGAAAATTGATAGCAAGTATAAAGAGATCCCGAATCTATTACGCTACTGTATGATGCTGATTGGGTTTGCCTATATGTTGATTATGACAAACCCTGCTACTTATCCAATATCTGTAACCATCTCTTTGCATATCATTGGTATTTGGTTAATGATTACTATGATCGGATTATTTGTTCTTGGAATGATAGTATTTCGAAAGCAAATTAATGTGAATTCTATTTTATCATTGATTGCTGGCTTTTTATATATTTCTTTGAGTTGGGGATTATTGGTGAACCTGAGGAGTCGTGTTGACTCTCATTTTTTTTGGGATCTGGGTTGGGTGCTACCAGCTGTATTAATTGCTTCTATTTGGATCAATGATACGATGGCATATATCACTGGGTCTTTTATTGGTCGAACATCTTTGTCGCCTATTTCTCCTAAAAAAACTTGGGAGGGTACAATTGGCGGAATTATACTAGCGATCATGATAGTAAGTTATGGAGGTGATAAGGTGTTTGATTTGCCTTTCAGGCCACTAATATTAATAGCTGCAATTGCGGCGATAATGGGAACTTTCGGAGATTTATTAGAGAGTAAATTAAAACGGATGGCGGGTGTAAAAGATAGTGGGCAAATGATGCCAGGGCATGGTGGATTCTTAGACCGTTTCGATTCTATGCTACTTGCCACTCCTTATGTATGGATCTTTGCGAATTTGTTTTTATAATACAACGAGCACATTTTTACAAGAATAAATTAAAACATCAATTATATTCGCGCTCAAAATTAGAGAATGACAATACACAGAGAAGGATATCAGACGATTGGAATTGCAGCCTTAATTTTTGGAATATTAAACTTAATATCATTTACTTTTTTAAGTGCTTCTACGCCTTGGGTAGCGATTATTATTTTTATTATTACGCTAGGGATGTTCTTATTTCTAGTCTCTTTTTTTCGGATTCCGAACAGAGTATTAACTATAAATAGTGATCAGATAATCTGCCCTGCTGATGGAAAAGTTGTAGTGATAGAAGAAATTGTTGATACAGAATATTTCAACGACAAGCGTATACAGTTGAGTATATTTATGAGCCCTGCCAATGTGCATGTTAATAGAAACCCGGTTGATGGCGAAGTGATTTATAATAAGTACCATAAGGGGAAGTACTTAGTTGCCTGGCATCCTAAATCATCTACAGAAAACGAACGTTGGTCGGTTGTAGTTAAAAATTTGCACGGAGAATTACTCTATAAGCAGATTGCCGGTGCATTGGCTAAGCGGATTTGTAATTATACCGCTGTTGGCCAGCAAGTGAAACAAACAGATCAGTACGGCTTTATTAAATTTGGTAGCAGGGTAGACGTATTATTGCCTTTAACTGCCCAGATACAGGTACAACAAGGCGAACTGGTAAAAGGCGGAGTTACTGTTTTAGCAAGTTGGTAACAAGTTTGGTGAAAAAGAAAACTATATTTGAATGATCAATAAAAATAAACACATGAAAAAAATATTAATTTTAACTACTTCATTTTTTTTAATTACAGGTCTAGTTTTTGCAAATGAAGGTGGAAAGGGTAAGAAAAAAACAGAAAACTGTTGCAGTAAGGAAGGAAAAGACTGTTGCAAGAAAGATGGAAAAGAGTGCAGCAAAAAAGATATGAAAGAAACAGCTAAGCCAAAAGCTTAATTGGAATTGATTTTAAAAATGCCCCGTCCGTTTGTTCGGATTTGGGGCATTTTTATTTTTTGCACTATAAAATATTTTCTAATTCCTTCAAGTGATAGATGGTATAAGTAGCTTTTACGGTTGGTGCTACTTGTAAATGATTTACAAATATCGTGTCTAATCCAGCGTTAATACCACCCTGTATATCCGCGTCTTGGTTGTCACCAATCATAATGCTCTCTGCAATTTGAGCGCCTGCTTTTTTAAGTGCAAATTCAAAAATTTCTTTATTTGGCTTTAAACTATTACTCGCTTCTGAAGTAATGATATGACCAAAATAAGCAGTGAGATTACTTTCCCTGATTTTGTTGTGTTGAACCGATTCAAAACCATTCGTAACAAGGTGCATCTGATACCCTTTGTTTTTCAAATAATCAAGGATCTCAACGGTATATGGAAATAACTTCTTTTTGGTGGGTAATATTTCAAGAAATTGAACCGACAATTTTTTTGCTAAAACCTCATCGGCAATTTTAAATTCAAGCAAAGCTAGCCACATTCTTTTCCATCTTAGTTCCTCTTGTTTAATAAAGCCCTTTGTGTACCTGTCCCATAAACGATGATTGTGAAAGCTATAATGGGTGAAGAACTGTTCGAAATCTGTAACACCCCTTTCAGTAAGCGCGTTGTGATGATAGAGGTCTTCTAATGTTTCCTTTGAGTTTGTTTCGAAATCCCAGATCGTATGGTCGAGATCAAAAAAGAGGTGACGGTATTGCATGCCTGCAAAATACGAACAAAACAGATTGCGCAAAATGTTCGTACTTCGCAAAAGAAATTAGTAGTATGAATATTATTATTACAGGTGCCTCTAAAGGAATTGGGAAAGCTATAGCGATTCAATTTGCCAAGTCAGGAAATAGACTCTTGCTCTGTAGTAGAAATGAAGCAGAATTAGAGGCTCTTACAAAAGAATTCAGCCAGCGTTTTCCTGATACGGTTATTCATACTAGAGTTACGGATATGGGTATCAGGGAAGATGTTTTTGCTTTTGCAGACTGGTGCTTACAATACGGTGCGCCAGATATTTTAATCAATAATGCGGGGCAATTTATTCCCGGTAAAATTCAAGATGAAGCGGAAGGTGTATTAGAAAAAATGATTGATGTGAATTTGTATAGTGCCTATCATCTCACCCGAAAATTATTGCCTTCCATGATGCTGGCAAAAAAGGGGCATATATTCAATATTTGTTCCATTGCTTCTTTACAAGCCTATACAAATGGTGGCTCCTATAGCATCAGTAAATTTGCTTTAATGGGCTTTAGTAAGAACTTACGTTTAGAGCTGCAATCTCATGGAATTAAAGTTACCGCTGTAGCCCCGGGGGCCACGATGAGTTCGAGTTGGGATGGTTTTGAAATAGACCGGAACAGAATTATGGAATCAAAAGATATAGCATTAATGGTGTATGCTGCTGCACAATTGTCGCCACAGGCAGTTGTTGAAGATATTATCATGCGCCCTCAACTAGGTGATTTATAAAGCTTTACACTTTTCGGTAACAATTTGATAACCTATTATTACAATTGCTTAACACTGAAATAACATGCTATTGATGCAGGAATTGGAATTTTGAAAAACCCTTACCTGCATGGACAGAAGACCGGTTGACGTTGTTGTTATTAGTGACCTGCATTTGGGTACTTATGGTTGCAAGGCGCAAGAGATTAGCAACTATCTTAAAAGTATCGCTCCACAAATGTTGATTTTAAATGGAGATATTTTCGACGGATGGCAATTTAGTAAACGTTATTTTCCAGTTGCGCATATGCAAGTAATTAAGGAAATAATGAAGCTGATGAGTCATGGTTCTCGCGTCATTTATATTACGGGTAATCATGATGAAATGCTTCGCCGATATAGCGATTTACAGCTAGGAAATTTTCAACTGACAGATAAGATTGTAATGGAGATCAATGGGAAAATGACTTGGATTTTTCATGGTGATGTTTTGGATAACACAACAAATGGTAGTGCAAAATTATTGGCAAAGATGGGGAGTGCAGGTTATGGCTTGTTAATACAATTGAATCGCAGCATTAATTTTTGTATGAAGCTGATTGGTAGAGATAAAGTATCTCTTTCTAAAAGTGTGATGGATGGTGTAAACAAGGCAATTGTGAAGATCGAACAGTTTGAACAAACGGTAGCAGATCTGGCGATTCAGAAAAAATACGACTATGTGATTTGTGGGCATATTCATCAACCACAGCAAAGGACTATTGAGACAAAAGAAGGATCTGTAATTTATTTGAATAGTGGCGACTGGGTAGAAAACATGACTAGCTTAGAATATGAGCTGGGCGAATGGAAGGTATACCAGTACGACGAAAAGGCATTTCTGCATAAAGTAAAAGAAAAGCCAGAAAAGAACTTGCCTAAGCTGGATGTTGTGACTGATGAAATTGCATTTTTTGTGCATTCGCTAATGCAGAAAACAGAAACAGCAAGTCACTTGGCAGCATTCTCTAAACCTATATTATGAGTATGAAGATTTTATATGCAGTTCAGGCAACAGGCAACGGACATATTAGTCG
>JAYUFN010000178.1:0-1964 GCA_043738705.1 Bacteroidota bacterium | reverse complement strand
ATTTAATAAATCCATCTTTGTGGATGATTCGGTATTCTAATGCATACTGTTCGCGCTTATTAATGGCCTGTTGAATGGTTTCTTTTACAAGCAATTTATCCTCCTCAAAAATTAAACTAGAATAGCCATTCTTTCTGTTTGAATAAAAATGAACTACAGGAAATCCTGTAAGATTTTCGATTTCGTTACTAATAAAAAGTATCGAAAAATCTTCATCCCCAATATTTCTATAAATCACTCCTGGAATATGATTCACAAGTGAAATGAATTGCTCGTCGTTCATTTTAATAGCAGGCAATCCATGCGCTTTCTCATAATCGTCAAGGCTACTGTTATAAGGTTCTTTTTTTGTCACATCGTGTCCAACACAAGTAATTGCATAGGGTTGATCATTTTCATTCCGAAGGCAAGTGAGCTCCCATTGAGTCCAGTTGTAATCAACTTCAGCTGTAGCCTTACGAACCGTAATACCAATTGATTGTGCTGGTTCTTTGATACATGCTTTTGCAGCTGCATTACAAAGAACTACATCTTTTGCAAAAACAGTTTCACTGAAGTGTCTTCCTAATAAATTGTGGCTGACAAAAGAAAATTTTTCCTGAAACAGTGGATTAACATAGAGATATTCCCCACACAAATCTGTAATAACTACAGAGAAGATGCGAGAATGTGATAGCTGATGCGGAAGTAGGGTGTCTACTTGCAAAGTATTCATTTCGGGTACGATTAGGGATTAAATGAAAATGCAGAAAATATGAAAATGGTTCTCAAAAACATTTCACATTAAAAACATATCCATCATCTAAAATAGTGATTAACTAAGAGTTTCAGCAAAAATTGGCAAATATTTCGTTAAAATACAAAGTAGTTGGTATAAAAAAGGGGCTAAAAATAGCCCCTTTTTAAAATTGAATGTACCAATGAATTAAATATCAATTGCTTCACCATATGCCATGGCCGTTGCTTCTTTTAAAGCTTCACTCATAGTTGGGTGTGGATGAACTGCATTTAAAATCTCATGCGCCGTAGTTTCTAATTTTCGAGCAACAACAGCTTCGGCAATAATTTCTGTAACATTACTTCCAATCATATGACAGCCTAAAAATTCACCATATTTTGCATCATAGATCACTTTCACAAATCCCTCTGTAGCACCTGATGCACTTGCTTTTCCACTGGCCATGAATGGGAACTTACCAATCTTTAATTCATACCCTGCATCTTTAGCCGCTTTTTCAGTCATACCAACACTTGCTATCTCGGGCGTACAATAAGTGCAACCTGGAATATTTCCATAATCCATTGCTTCGGGTAAGTGTTGTATTTTCTTTTCGTTGTATCCAATAAACTCTGCAGTATTGATCGCTTCTTTACTTGCTACGTGCGCGAGTGCCTGACCTGGCGTACAATCGCCAATAGCATAAATGCCGGCAACAGATGTTTGGTTGTATTTATCAACTATAATCTTTCCTTTTTCTGTTTTAATACCAAGTTCTTCCAAACCAATATTTTCAATATTTGCAACCACCCCAACAGCACTCAAAACGATCTCCGCTTCAATGAATATTTCGCCCGTTGCAGTTTTAACTTTTGCTGTCACTCCAGTACCACTAGTATCCACCGACTCAACAGAGGCGTTAGTCATGATATCTATCCCTTGTTTTTTATATTGTTTTTCTAGCTCTTTCGAAATATCTTCATCTTCCACAGGAACAATGCGTGGCAAGAATTCTACAATCGTAACTTTGGTCCCCATACTGTTATAGAAATAAGCAAATTCAACTCCAATTGCACCGCTACCAACAACGATCATACTTTTAGGTTGTGTGGGTAATGCCATTGCATCGCGATAAGAAATAATTTTCTTTCCATCAACGGGCAGATTGGGTAATTGCTTGGCGCGCCCACCTGTAGCGATGATGATATGTTTACCTGCTACAATCTGTTTACTTCCATCAGCAGCA
>JAYUFN010000177.1:0-1979 GCA_043738705.1 Bacteroidota bacterium | reverse complement strand
CTTTTAATACTGGGATATTGGGTTTATAGTCATCAGCAAACTCTCCATAGGTCCGATAACTGATTCCTGCCCTTTTGCAATGATCCCAGATAAACCCCTTTTTATTATTTGCAATCGCACGATTGCCTTCGGCATCATAATCACCACCTCTGCCACCATAACTGGTAACCCAAGTCTTTTCTAAATAATCGTTCGAATAAGCAGCCATACTCCAATTATGTCCATCCGCACTCACTTCTCCATCTACATAAAAATTATCTAGCAATACAAATTCGCGTGAAATTGCGTGTAGATTTGGAGTTACTTTTTCGCCAAACAAACAAAGCTTAGGATCTCCATTTCCTTCTGGCATATCTCCCAATACTTGATCATAAGTTCTATTTTCTTTAATAATATAGAAAACATATTTTATTGGAGACGAATCCCCAATCTTCATTGGAATAGGGTTGTTTTTTTCTCCTTCGGATAATAATTCTTTGACCTTTGTGTATGGGGTATTTTTATATACTGCTTGAGAATACTTTGCAAGTGTTTTTTCAGTAGGCTCATCAATGATTAATAAATTCCCTTTAAAGAGTCCTCCAATATATTCCACTTCTTTTGGTTTGGATGTATCGCCTTTCTGGTAACTAAGATTGATATTTTCTGTCACTGGATTAGGGCCATCAGGATTGGCATAAGATGTAATGCCTTTCCCATTAGCTACATATATTTTTTTGCCAATAGTTTTTACTACTGTTGGATACCATCCTACCGGAATAAATCCTTTTGAACGGCTTGTACCAGGGTTGGTGATATCAAATACAGCTAAGCAATTATTGTCAGCATTTGCGATATACAGGGTCTTCTCATCATTACTTAATGCAACTGCATTGGTGGTTGACCCATTTGGAGCATTTGGATACAAGGCCGCATTTAATGTTTCAATTACCTGTTTCGTTTTGAGATTGATGATTGAAACAGAATTGTCGTTAGCGTTAGCAATAAAAAGCAAGTTGCCCGACTTATTTAAACAGAAGTCGTTTGGGTTGCTCCCAACCACAATTTGATCTGTTATTTTTTTTGCAGTAGTATTATAGATCAATAGTTTTTCTCCACCCCAGCAACTGATATAAAGCTCTTTTTTATCGTTCGATAATAAACAAGTGTATGCTTCTGCAGGTAGTTTCAATTTTTCGATGATTGTTTTTGTTTTTAGATCAATTGTATAAAGTGAGTTATTATCTTTTGTAACAACATACATCAGATTTGCTGCATCATCAATCTCGAGACCTGCTGGAGAGATGCGTTCAGGCCATTTTTTTCCTAGTATAATACTATCTGTAAGTATCAACTTATTATTTTTAACTGCATACTTCAATATCCAATTGTCATTACCTCCAGAAGCGTACAAGAATTTTTCGTCTGCACTAAATTTTAATCCCAGCCAAGATTTAGCAATACCTATTTCATCTAATATTTTTTCATTTTTAAGATCTATCAATTGTAGGGTCTGCTTACCCTGACCATTGTTGGTAACTGCCATCCATTTTTTGGAAGTAGAGATTGTCAGATTTAGAGGGAGGTCTCCTAACGAAAGGCTTTTGCCTGCAGGTGTAAGTGACCAGCCATTAGGTAACTCTATACGTTCTTGTATAGTTGTATTCACTTGTGTTGATCCAGTTTTGATACCAATCAAAACAATCAATAAAATGGATAGCTTTTTCATAAATTCTGATATTGGTAAAATGAAATTAAAAAGTATAATAGATCCTGAACATACTGTTTCTGGGAGCCCCTGGCCATTTATTCGTATTATTATAAGCCGAACTCCAGTATACCTTATTAAAAAGGTTATTCATATTGAGAGCGAATTTAAAATGCCTGTATTGATAATTTACTGCAGCATTGAATACCATATACCCTGGCAATAGTACATCCTTGTCGAGCGTATTTCTTTGCCCTGCTTGTGAATGACCCAATGCTATACTAAAACCATT
>JAYUFN010000176.1:0-1980 GCA_043738705.1 Bacteroidota bacterium | reverse complement strand
AAGTGACTGAAGCTGAAATGATTTCAGATGCACTCGAAGTGAAAAAAAAAGAACTACCAAAGTATATTATTGGATATGGTTTATGCTTTGGTCAGAATGATACAAAAGCTATTTGCATGGGTATTCTGGATGTTTCAATGCGTAGTAAAGATCAGAGTTTACCTGCAAACGATCAGGAGTTTGTATTGTTTCATACAGAAGGAATTGAATCAATGGGTTTTACAAATCACTTGAAGCTGCCACATTATGTAACCTTCCAATCGAGCTTAAGTAATATGCGTGATGCAATTGAAAGAAAATCCGAAAAAGCAGTGCTTAAAAACACAGAATCATAGAATGAATAATTATTGAGTATGATAGAAAATAATAAATACATCAATAAATACAATTTTGCATTTATCGATGAAGCAACTAAAAAAGAGATTCGTAGAAAACTACTTAAAGCAGTTGCAATTCCTGGTTATCAAGTGCCCTATTCTTCCCCTGAAATGCCCATTTCAAGAGGATGGGGTACAGGAGGGTTGCATGTAACACTAGCTATTATTGGCAAAGCAGATGTTTTTAAGATTATTGATCAGGGCAGTGACGCCAGTGTAAATGCGTGTAATTTGAGAGACTTCGTTCACACCATGACGAATGTCAAAACTACTTTTGATACCGCGGAAGCTACCCTGATTCAAACTCGACACCGTATTACAGAAGAAGAATTACTTCCTCATCAGATTTATATTTATCAGGTACCTCAACCGGAACCTTTACGATCTGTTGAACGCTATGAAAATAAAACCAGACAGATGCACGCAGAAGGAGATTATGCTAAAATGTTTGTGTCATTATATGAGTCGATTGTTTTGCACGGAGCAGTTATGCATGGTGCAGATTATCCCGTAATGGTAAACGATCGCTATATCATGGCACCATCACCCATACCTAAGTGGGATGTGCCTAATTTGAATTACTCTAAAGCATTGCATTTATTTGGTGCAGGAAGAGAGAAACGATTATATGCAATACCCCCTTTTACAAAAGTATCACCACTGGAATTTATTGATGTAAAGTTCGAGATCGAAAATTTTTTAGCTAAAAAATGTTATAAAACTAATACGAATAAAGCTTTTCTTGATGAATTAATTTATGATGATGGATCGAAGAATTACATAGTAAATGATAGTAATTATCTCGATAAACTGATGGAACATAAGCAACCAATACAACATACTAATCCTTATATCAACAAGATAGAGTCATGATAAGAAACGATGATAATTGGCTATTAAGAGTTTCTAATTTGACAAAAATTTATGGAGACTTCAACGCACAAGCAATAGATCTTACTGGACCTGAATTTAATTCTAATATCTGCCCTACTACAAGTAGTATAGTAGCTTGTGCTGATATTAGTTTTGATTTATATCCAGGTGAAGTTTTAGGTATCGTAGGTGAAAGTGGTTCTGGCAAAAGCACCATAGTGAAGATGCTCTATTTTGATCTTGATAAGACAGATGGTATTGCATTTCTAAAACCCTATTCTGATGGCTCTCTTAATATTTTGTGTGAATCTAATCAAAAGAAAAAGTTTATTCGGAACAATTTAATGGGCATGGTTTATCAGAACCCAAGAGATGGATTAAATTTTAATTTTTCTTCAGGTGGAAATATCGGTGAGAAACTGATTATGGCTGGCAATATGCATGTGGGTAATATTCGGAATCGTGCAACTGAACTCCTTGAGAAAACAGAAGTGCCAGTTCAACGTTTAGATGATTTGCCTGCATTCTTTAGTGGTGGTATGCAGCAACGCGTTCAAATATCAAAAGCAATTGCAAATAACCCGCCACTATTATTCCTTGATGAAGTAACAACTGGTTTGGATGTTTCTGTGCAAGCCAAAGTGCTTGATTTGATTCGAGAAATGCAACAGGAGCTCGGAATTGCAATGATTGTTGTGTCGCATGATTTATCTGTCATTAGAATGCTCAC
>JAYUFN010000175.1:0-5562 GCA_043738705.1 Bacteroidota bacterium | reverse complement strand
GTTGCCGGCAAGCCCAATGCATTTACGACAAGAGTTGACGGTGTTCATCAGATTTGGATGAAAGATCCTGAAGGGTATTGGATTGAAGTGAACGATGCAAAACACTAATCTGTTATGAATCGAGAAATCAAAATCCTGAAATCCTGATTTACCATATCTTTGCCCACTTCAATTTTAAAGGGTTATGCAATTTTATAATATCATTATTAAGTATCGCTTCTGGTTAAGTATCCTAGCTGTCTTCATAGGATTGGCTTTGAATCTCACAGGAACGGGGTTTTGGCCCATATTCCCAATTTATTTTATTGGATTGATTGGTTTTGCGAGCCATTTTTTTATTGGACCAATGCGCCTGATTCAGGCACCAATGGAAGCAGGAAACGTAGAGGAGGTAGAACGAATTTTAAAAACAATCTGGTTTCCAAGCCTGCTGTACAAGCCGGTTCGATCAACCTATTATACTATTTTGGGTAATTTGGCAATGATGAAACAGGATTTTGATGCTGCTGAAAAACACCTTAAAAAGAGCTCAGAACTTGGTTCGGCTATGCCTGAAGCTGAAGGAGCTAATAAATTGCAATTGGGTATGATGGCCATGCAAAAAGGCGACCTAAAGCAGGGAGAAACCTATATCCGTGCCGCAATCCGGTTAGGCATTCCAGATAAGGAAAGCGAAGCTGTGGCTTATCTGAGCATGTGCCAGATCTTTATGAACAAACGAGAATTTCGCGCCGCAAAAGACTTCTTTCGCAGGGCAAAAGCTTGTAAGCCCACTACCAAGCAAGTTCTGGACCAAGTAAAGGAAATTGAAAAATACATTTCCCGCGTTCCAGGATAATCCCAAACTAACTATACTTTAAAAACCCCGAGTTTCTAACTTGGGATTTTTTATTTAATCCCCTATAAGTTTTGACTTATTAACTTTACTTTTCAGAATATGACTAATCTCATTGCATAATTTCAAAACGATTGTTTATTTTGTAGTGAGAAAGCCATACCCCGCTCTGAGATCTTGAACTTGCTCTTTGGTTTTCTTTAAAATGTAACTGCATTTTCTAAACCATATAAACAGCTTGCTTATGAAAAAGAACATTGGAAACATTGACCGACTGGTGCGTATTATTCTCGCAGTGGTTTTCGCTGCACTTTATTTTATGGGTCTTACCTCTGGTTGGATAGGAATGACCCTATTAATTTTGGGGGGCATATTATTAGCAACAGCATTTGTTGATTTCTGTCCGATCTACAAAATTTTAGGAATTAATACCATCCCCCCAGAGGAGAAAGATTGATACTAAAAATGCCTCTGATTTTTCAGAGGCATTTTACTTATATCTTAAAAGCGAGTGCTCCTGTTTTTTACCTTTTGACTTTTTATTTTTAATTTTATTTAAGTGCTTGATAAACCTGTACTTTGAATTTTTCATTGATGTCTCCATGACTCGTTGGCAACATTTGTAAAACAAATTGTGCTACAATTTTTTCTTTAGGATCGATCCAATAACTAGAAGCAAACATCCCTCCCCAACTAAATGTATCCATCGACAAATAGGTCTTACCATAGTTTGATGCAGTTACCAATTCAAATCCTAATCCAAATTTATTTCCTTCACTCCACCCGATACTTAAATTTCCGATTTGGTTGGTAGTCATGATACGTATACTTGCTTTACTCAAAATGTGTTTTCCATTATAATCTCCCCCATTTAAAAGCATCTGCATAAAAATAGCATAATCATATGCAGTAGAAACTAATCCGCCCCCACCCGAATAAAAACCTCCGCCGGGTATATTTGGATAGTCGCGATAAAAATTTCCATTTAACTGAATCATTTCGGGCGACTTTAAAATATGTTGCGTACTATCTTCGGTGTACAACATCGCTAAGCGTGATTGTTTTTCTTTAGGCAAATAAAAATAGGTGTCCTTCATCCCAAGTGGGGCGAAAATATATTTTTGAAAATAGGCATCGAGGCTCATTCCGCTCACCACTTCCACTAAATATCCTAATACATCTGTATTGAGACCATAAGTCCATTTTTCGCCTGGTTGGTGCATCAGTGGCAGCTTTGCGAGTTTTAATATATTGTCTGAAAGCTTCATTCCTGCTGGCAAACCAATACCTCCAACAACTCCTGCTTTTGCATAAATAGCATTCATAGTGGGCGGCCCGATCTGTGCATAGCTAATACCTGAAGTATGGGAAAGTAAATCACGTATGGTGATTTCTCTTTTTGCAGGAACGGTAGTATATGAAGAATCTATTTTATTGAATTTATCTAAAACAACTGGCTTACGAAAAGCAGGAATATATTTTGAAATGGCATCGTCGAGTAAAAATTTTCCTTCCTCGTAAAGTTGCATTACCGCAACACTAGTAATGGCTTTTGATTGAGACGCAATGCGAAAAATGGCATCTTTTTTCATTGCCTCATTTTTCTCTTTATCATTATAACCGATGCCTTTGTAATAAACGATCTGTCCGTTTTTCGCAACCAATCCTATCGCTCCATTTATCCAACCACTATCAACATATTGCTGAACTATTTTATCGATTCTTGCAAGACGCTCTGCAGAAAAATTATTTTTTTCTGGAGTGCTCATTGTGAGAACAGCTCCCAGTTGTGCAAAATTCTTTTGAGATAGCAAACAGGAAAAAATAAATAAAATAAATGTGATTTTTTTCATAGCAACAATTGATTGAACACCTAATTTAAAAAAAATATGCGACAATCCTTTTTTATTTACCATTTAATTGTTCTTGCAACTTAATCATCAACTGCTCTATCTGCTTAGGGAAATGTGCATATTCGAGTGAGTGAATTTTATTAGCAAGTATATCGGCTGTATCGTTTTGGTCGATTGCACAAATTGCCTGAAAAATAGTAGCGCCTTCATCATAATGTTCATTTACAAAATGAATAGTGATGCCACTTTCTTTTTCGCCAGCGGAAATTACTGCATCATGTACTTTGGCACCATACATTCCTTTTCCACCATATTTCGGTAAAAGTGCAGGATGTATATTGATGATCTTATTGGGATATTCCGCAATTAGTGCAGCTGGAATTTTCCATAAAAATCCGGCAAGTACTACAAAATTTATTCCGGCTGCTTTCAACTCAGATAAATAGGCATCACCATTCAAAAACCTTTCCTTTTCAATTACTAGAGCTGAAATCTTTTCGTTGGACGCGATTTTCAAAACTCCTGCTCCAGGTTTATTACTAACGACCAATGCCACCGAAACAGTTGAACTGTTTTGGAAATAGCTGATAATATTTGCTGCATTTGTACCTGCTCCAGACGCAAAAATGGCAATTCTGATCATTTTTCTTGTATATTTTAAACTCTGGTCAAATTTGAGCTAAAAAATCGAGGATTATGGGGTACAATAAATTCATTTAATTCCTCAAAAATAGATTAGATGTAATAAACAATGTATATATATATTTACTTAATTCGCTGAAAGGCAAGCCCAACAGGGATAAATTTTTTTTTTAAAGGTTTAGCTTTTGTCATGACTCTATCATATTTTTGCACCCGTTCACGGATATTTTTCCACACCAAGAACCACAGTTTGTGAATATGATATCGTTTAGTCGAATAGCCAAAACAGTCCTTTTAAGCACAGTATTATTATTAGGTTCTTCCATAGCGATGACTATCGCCGCGCAAGATGGTAAAACCTTATTTAGTACTAATTGTGCTGCTTGTCATGCCGTAAATAAGCGCTCTACTGGTCCTGCATTGGCAGGGGTGGAAGATCGCTGGCCCGATAAAGCTAAATTACATGCATGGGTAAAAAATAGTGCAGCCTTCCTGAAAACAGGAGATGTTTACGCTAATAACCTTTATATCGAGTACAATAAAACAGCCATGAACCTGTTTCCGGGTTTGGCTGATAAAGACATCGATGCAATTCTTGCCTATATCAAAACAGTTCCTGCTCCTGGTTCTGAAAAGCCTGCTTCTGGCGCTGCTGCTCCGGTTGCTGAAGGCGATAATACCTTATTATTTGGTGTATTAACCCTGATTCTTGCAATTGTTACACTGATCTTATTGCAGGTAAATAGCAATCTAAGAAAATTAGCAGTTGAGCGTTCTGGAGAAGCATCTGAAGAGCCAATCGCTTTCTATAAGAACAAGACTTATATCGCATTAATTACCATTCTCCTTTTCATTGTTGGTGGTTATTTAACTACCAAAGGTGCGATGGGATTGGGCCGCTCTCAAAATTACCAACCAGTACAACCTATTTATTACTCTCATAAAGTTCACGCCGGTACTAATCAAATCAACTGTTTGTATTGTCATGGCGGTGCACAAGAAGGTAAACACTCAAATATTCCAAGTGTGAATGTTTGTATGAACTGTCACATGAACATAAATGAGTACAAAGGCGACAAAATATATAACGAAGAAGGTGTAGAAGTGGATGGAACCAAAGAGATTCAAAAACTTTACAAATACGCAGGATATACTGTAGGTAAACCATGGGACGCCAACGATGCTAAGCCAATTGAATGGACCCGTATTCACAATCTGCCCGACCACGTTTACTTCAACCACTCACAACACGTGAAAGCCGGTAAAGTACAGTGTCAGACCTGTCATGGCGATATTACCAAAATGGATGAGGTAAAACAATTTGCAGATCTGAGCATGGGTTGGTGTATTAATTGTCACCGCGAAACTAAAGTTCAGTTCAAAGACAATGGATTTTACAGCATCTATGAGAAATTTCATCAAGATCTGAAATCTGGAAAGATCGACAGTACCAAAGGAATTACTGTGGAGAAAATCGGCGGAACGGAATGTCAAAAATGTCACTATTAATCTAGGATAAATGCAACCGGTTAACACCGATTGTTTTTGATCATAAATAACATAAGAAAGTAGGAGGTTGGCGCAAACAACCTACCGCTATCAACCAAACATATTATGGAGCAAAAAAAGATCTGGCAAAGTTTTGGTGAGCTGAATCAGTCTGACGCTTTTAACAAAGATGTAAAAGACGAATTCAAAGAAGAATTACCATTTGTTGCTGAAGAAGGGAAAAGCTTTTTAGAAGCACAAGCACCACGTAGGGACTTTTTAAAATACCTCGGATTTAGCACTGCAGCAGCAGCGATTGCAGCTAGTTGCGAAATGCCTGTAAGAAAGTCTATTCCATTTGCAAACAGACCAGAAGAAATTGTACCTGGCGTTTCTAAATACTATGCTACCACTTACGTTCAAGACGGTGATGTAGTAGCAGTAATAGCTAAAGTGCGTGATGGTAGGCCCATTAAATTAGAAGGGAACGATCTAAGCCCTATTACTGGTGGCGGTACTTCTGCCCGAGTTCAGGCTTCTGTTTTGGATTTATACGATACTGCACGTTTACGTTACCCAACCATTGATGGTAAAGAAGTTACTTTCGACGCTGCAGATAATGCAATTGCCAATTCTTTGAAAGGGTTAAGTGGTTCTGTAGTTATTTTAACCAGTACCATTACTTCCCTTTCTACTAAAGACGCAATCGCACAATTCCTCGCAAAATTTCCTGGAAGTAAGCAC
>JAYUFN010000174.1:0-1990 GCA_043738705.1 Bacteroidota bacterium | reverse complement strand
GGACCTTTTCGATTGCCCAACCAGATAGTATAGTTTGAAGAAGGAAAAGAATCGGCACGAACATATTCATTTCTTTCATTCACATAAATATGTCCGATTGCAAAATTTTTAATAGCGGCTTTCTCTGCGAGTGTTCTGATTCCAGTATGTTGCATATTGAGTTTCTTAAAAATTTCAGTATTGCAGTATTCAATAAAATCTCTTCCACTAACTTTTTCAGCAATGCTTGCTAGTAATACATATCCGGTATTGCTGTAAAGATATTTTTCGCCGGGCGCAAATAAAGCTGTCGGATGATATTTATTGAGGTATTCAATGATATCGGCATTCCCAGCTACTTTTGTTTTGTCCCAGTTTTCATCCATAAGCTGTTGATAATCGGGCAAACCGCTGGTATGTGTCAGTAGATTGCGAATGGAAATGCCTTTGTAAGGGATGTTTAAATACTTGTCAACAAGGTCATCGTATTGCAATAAACCCTTCTCTTTCAACTGCATCACTACCATTGCCGTGAATTGTTTACTTACGGAAGCGAGTTCAAAAACATCAGTTTCTTTAAGAACTTTTTTATCTGCATAAGTCCGATAGCCAATTGCTTTTTCAAAAACTGTTTTCCCTTTTTCAGCAATCAGGATCACTCCATTGAATTGTTGGTTGATCGTCATGCTATCTACCAACTCCTTTATTTTATTACCCTTTTTATTTTGAGCGAATGGCGTTAGAGATATCAAACCAAATACAAAAAGGATTCCTGTTTTTCGCATCATATTAATTCAGTTTTAAAATTTTACCTGCTCTTGCACCGGTATGTTTTTCTTCAACTACAGTAAGCACACCATTCACGATCATGTATTTAAAACCGGTACTATACTGATGTGGTTTATCGTAAGCGGAATTGTCTTGTACCGTATTTGGATCGAAAATTACAATATCAGCTGCATAGTTTTCACGCAATAATCCACGATCTTTGAATTGAAATTTTTGAGCGGGCAAGGATGTCATTCTTCTGATGGCTTCTTCCAAAGAAATTACTTTTTCTTCGCGTACATATTTACTCAATACCCTCGCGTTGGTGCCATATCCGCGTGGATGTGGATTGCCCGAACCGTAAACCCGAATACTCGCATCGCTAGCAAACATATTGAAGGGATATTGCATGATTGCTTTCACATCCTGATCGCTCATGCCATGAAATACCATGCCTGCTCCGCCCTGCTCCATCATTTCCAGTATGGTTTCAGCTTCATCTGAGGCTTTGTGTTTTCGACCCTTCATCAGATTAACTTGTTCGATACTTTTTCCGTCGTAACTACTATCGGGCTTGAATGATGCTACTACTGGATAACTAAAATTATATAATTTTCTTTTTTGTAACTTCTTCAACATATAAGCCGAAACTTCTTTACGAACAGCCGGTCGCAATAATCTTGCTTTAATCGAATCTTGTCCATCTGCTAAAACCCAATCAGGTAATAAAGTGCTCAACGAAGTGCTACTTGCAGTGTAAGGATATTGATCGATGGTTACATCCAATCCTTCTGCTCTCGCTTTGATAATCAAAGGAATAGTTTCTTTGCTGCGCCCCCAATTTTGTTGCCCACTTAATTTAAAATGCGAGATCTCTACCGGCATCTTTGCTTCTCTGCCAATATATAATGCTTCTTCAATAGCTTCAGTAACACTATCACCTTCATCGCGTATATGGCTCGCGTAAACTCCATGATATGCAGCCGCTACTTTTGCAAGTCGCACTACTTCAATTGTTTTGGAATAAGTTCCCGGAATATAAATGAGCCCGGTTGATAAACCCACCGCACCGTCTTCCATTGCTTTTTTTACAATGGCTTCCATCTGTTGCATTTCTGCTTCGCTTGGATCTCTGCGAGCCGAGCCCATCACTGCTTTACGCACATCATTATGCCCGATTAAAGATGCTACATTGATCGACAATTTCAAACTGTCGAGCATAGAAAAATAGCTGCCAAGATTT
>JAYUFN010000173.1:0-5594 GCA_043738705.1 Bacteroidota bacterium | reverse complement strand
GCTGGATTAATAGACAAGAATATGCTTGCAACTGTTGCATCATTGAAAGTACCCTATATCTGTATGCATTCTACAGGGCAGGGAGAGGATTTGCATGCGCCTATAATTAGTGCTGATATTACGAGATCCGTAATGGACTTTTTTATTGAAAGAATAGACGCTTGTAAAAGCGCAGGAATTAGAGATATAATAATTGATCCCGGATTTGGTTTCGGGAAAACGATCCCTGAAAATCTCAAGTTAGTAAAGGATCTTTCTATTTTAACAAAATTGCAAAAGCCAATCCTATTAGGTGTTTCAAGGAAATCGAGTATTTACAAAACATTGAATGGCACAGCAGAAACAGCATTGAATGGCACCACCGTTTTAAATACGATCGGTGTACTAAATGGTGCAAATATTTTAAGAGTACACGATGTTCGGGAAGCTACTGAAGCAATTAAATTAACCATACTAGTGACTAAATAGATCGTTAAGTTTTGTACCGATAGCTGATTAGCAGATACATATTTTATGATAACGAAAATAAAAAAACCGTCTCAAATGAAACGGCTTTTTTTATAAAATTTTATGAAATTAATGATGTGGGTTACCTTGTGGTTTACCAGACATAGTTGGCATACCAGGCATTGGCGGTTGAGGAGCTGGTGGAGGGGCAACAGTAACATCTTGAATTTCCACTTCGAATATTAAATTTGAGTAGGCAGGGATCACAGGTGCTGATCCTTGAGGACCATACCCTAACATTGCTGGAATAAACATGCGACCTTTTCCACCTTTACCAAATAATCGAAGGCCTTCATCCCAACCTTTAATTACAGCACCAGTTCCTACTGGAACTTTAAATGCAGGGCCTGTTGGTTGGTGGTTTACCATGTTTGAATCAAACACTTTACCATCCATAAATGTACCCTTATATAAAACAATCGCCACCATTCCAGAATCAGCTTTTGGTCCAGTACCTTCATTTTCAATTTCCACAAGAACACCACCAGGAGTTGATTTGGTTTTAATATTTTTCTTAGTAGTGTAAGCTTTTAGCGCATCCACTTCTTTTTGTTTTTCAGCAGTTAATTCTTTAGTATAATCAGCCATCATTTCTGGTTGACCATGAAAAGTTTTTAAAACACCTACTTTACAATTAATGAAATCCCCTTTATGGAAAACGGCATTGTATTCGATCATACCCATTTTCTTTAAAGTGTCTACACTCAAACGACAGTCAATCTTATCCCCTTCTGAAACAGAAGTTAGTAGTTCTGTGAAATTATATTTCCCTAAACGAGCAGTGTCTAAAACAAAATAAACAGGGATATGATCAAAAGAAGAACTTAGTAACGAATCTTTAGCAGCTAATTTATACTCGATATTGAGTTTGATAGCTTGACCATTTTTTAATTTTTCTTTACCATCACCTTTAGTGATTTTGTATGCGAGGCCGCTAGGTGTTTTTTCATATTGGTTACAACTTGCAAACAATACAATTGCTAGTAAAAGCTTGACGGTGATTTTCATCATTTTATTTTAGTTTATTTTGATATTCTTTTATGACTTGTTTAAATTTTTGTATGGCAGTATCTAAGCTATCACTGCTTCTTCCACCCGATGCATTCAAGTGCCCTCCACCTTCAAAATGCTTTCTTGCAAATGCATTTACATCAAAATCTCCCTTGCTTCTGAAGCTCCATTTTCTTTCTTCGTCCCGATCTATTACCAAGGCACCAAATCTAATTCCTTGTATCGTTAATAAATAATTAACTAATCCTTCAGTATCACCAGTTTTAATATCATATTTATGCAAATCAGCGTGAGTAATATGCATGATTGCAGTATTATACTCATAAAAGACTTCCATTCTATTCATCAACGCAAATCCGATAAATCTTAATCTGTTCTCAAGAAAATTATCATAGAGATGTTCATGAATTTTGGTATGATCTAATCCCAAGTCTTTCAAATGTGCTATTGCACGATGTACAGATGCTGTTGTAGCAGGGAATCGAAATGATCCGGTATCAGTCATTAAGCCTGTGTACAAACATTCTGCTGATTCCAAATTTAATAGCTCCGCATAGCCTGAATCCATAATAAAATCATAGATCATTTCGCAGGTTGAACTTTTACTCGTTAAACTGATTCCGTAATCAAAAGCAGCTTCTTGCGGTTCTTGATGATGATCAATCAGTATTTTAATACAATTGGCACTCTCAAGCGGCTTTTCCATATGCTTAGTACGATGCAGTATATTAAAATCCAGACAAAATAACCAATCTGTTTCTTCAATGATTTTTTTTGCTTTTTCACGACTGTGTTCAAAATCGATTACCTTATCTATTCCTGGCATCCAATCTAAAAAATCAGCCCAATTTGTGGGCGAAATAACTTGTACTTGATGTCCAAGCGCAATTAAAAAATGATATAAGCCTAAAGAGGAACCCATAGCATCTCCGTCGGGCTTCTGATGCATCGTAATAACCACTTTTTTAGGTGTATTCAGCTGAGGGTAAAATAAAGAGATGCTTTGCATATACTGGGCGCAAAATTGCAGTATCCGCGGTATTATATCAAAACAATTTAGAAAAAATCAAAAAAAACAGCGTTTTATTAACCTTCGAGACAGCATTAAATATGTAATTTTGCAACCGAAATTTTAAGCATTATGAGCAACAGAACATTTACTATGATTAAGCCTGATGCAACCCAAAAAGGTTATACAGGTGCCATTTTAGACCAAATTATTAAAGCCGGATTTACCGTAAAGGCTATAAAATGGATCAAACTTACTGAAGAGCAAGCCGGTTTATTTTATGACATCCATAGAGCACGTCCGTTCTTTCAGGAACTGGTTGATTTTATGATTAGTGGACCAATTGTGGCTGCAATTTTAGAAAAAAACAACGCTGTAGCTGATTTCAGGGAATTGATCGGAGCTACTAATCCGGCTAATGCAGCGGAAGGAACCATCCGTAAACTTTATGCAGCTTCTATTGGCGAAAATGCTGTTCATGGAAGTGATAGCGATGAGAATGCTATAATTGAAGGCGATTTTTTCTTTTCTAAATTAGAAAGATTTTAAAGAATAAAACCCGGCTCGTTGGCCGGGTTTCTTTTTCTAGATAAATCTGTTGATCAGGTTCTCCAAATATTCCTGTCTGCCACTAATCGTTTTAGGATCTCCCATTTCGACGGCATAGTTTCTCAGGTCTTCTAGATTCAATAAACCTGCTTCAAATTCTTTACCTTTTCCGGTTTCATAGGATGCATATCTTTCACTTCTTATTTTTTTATATTCAGATTTTTCAAGAATTTGATTAGCAATTACTAATGATCTAGCAAAAGCATCAATCCCGCCGATATGTGCATAGAATAAATCAGCTTCATCAGTAGAATTTCTCCTTCGTTTCGCGTCAAAGTTTATTCCACCTCCCGCAAAGCCACCTGCCTCAATTATGATTAACATGGCTTCAACCAATTCATTAATATTGGTAGGGAACTGATCAGTGTCCCATCCATTCTGGTAATCTCCTCTATTAGCATCCATGCTTCCTAATAAACCAGCATCTACAGCAACTTGTAATTCGTGCTGAAACGTATGACCAGCTAATGTGGCGTGATTGACTTCGATATTTAATTTAAAATCGTTGAGCAAATCATATTGGCGAAGGAATCCGATGACGGTCTCCACATCATAATCATATTGGTGTTTACTAGGTTCACAAGGCTTCGGCTCAATAAAGAATGTTCCTTTAAATCCATTTTTACGAGCATAATCTTTTGCAGTATGTAAGAAACGAGCCAAATGTTCTTTTTCTTTTTTCATATTGGTATTGAGCAAACTCATGTAGCCTTCTCTTCCACCCCAGAAAACATAATTTTCTCCATCCAAAGCAATGGTAGCATCCAAAGCTGCTTTTACCTGTGCTGCACCATGCGACAATACCTGAAAATCTGGGTTAGTAGCAGCACCATTCATATATCGTCTGTTTGAAAACAAATTAGCCGTACCCCACAATAACTTTACACCACTGGCAGACTGTTTTTCTTTTAGATAGGCAGTCACTGCTTGTAATCTTTTTTCGTTCTCAACAATATCATTGCCATAATCCACTACATCAACATCGTGGAAACAATAATAAGGCAGGCCTAATTTGGTAATGAACTCAAAAGCAGCATCAGCTTTGTTCTTTGCTCTTTCTACAGGATCAGTTTTCGCATTCCACCCAAACAAATGGGTAGGTTCACCAAATGGATCTGCTCCGTTACCAACGAAACTATGCCAATAGGCTACCGCAAAACGCAACCACTCCTTCATAGTTTTGCCGGCTACAATTCTGTTTTCATCATACCATTGATAAGCTAAAGGATTATCAGAATCAAAACCCTCAAATTGAATCTTTCCTACATTTGGGAAAAAAGATTTTTCACCTAGAATTACTGACATAAAAAAAATTATTATATTAATGAAAAGTTATTTACAGTTTAGTTGCGTTAACAGACAAGATTTCCAGTTTTGATATAGTTCTTCATAGATATGAGGGTTCTTTGGTTGGACAAATTTCAAAGGTTTTTTAAATTGAAAAGCTTCTCTTGTTGATTGATAGACTCCAATGCCAATACCTGCTCCAATTGCAGCTCCTACACTCCCATCGGTTTCGTACAATTCAACTACGGTATTTGTAACATCTACAAAAGCCTGAGTAAAAACTTCGCTTAAAAAAAGGTTGGCTTTTCCAGCTCGGATAATACCGGGAGACACGCCATTTTCACGAAGAATATCAAATCCGTACCTAAAAGCAAAAGCGATGCCTTCTTGAGCAGCTCTAAAAAAATGTCCCTTTGAATGCTGATTCAGATTAATATTTTGAATGTGCGCGTCTACCGATTTGTTTTCAAACATTCTTTCAGCTCCGTTACCAAATGGAAGCATCATTAATCCATCAGAACCTAGTGCTACTGTTTTTGCAGAATCGTTCATTTGTTGATAGCTTAAATTTTCACCTGCTATTTTTCTAATCCAGCTATTTAATATACCTGTTCCATTAATGCATAGCAGGATGCCAATCCGATTCTGTTGATTTGTATGATTTACATGTGCAAAACTATTTACTCGTGATTTTTGATCATATCTCAACAAATCTGATACCCCATAAATAACACCTGAAGTGCCTGCTGTTGCTGCTACTTCGCCAGGCTCAAGCACGTTTAGCGATAAAGCATTATTTGGTTGGTCACCCGCTTTATAGGTAACTGGGATTCCAATTTTTAAAGAAAGTTCATTAGCTACAAATTCCTGAAGTTGACCGTGATCGGAGAATGGGTCCTGAATTTTCGGAATTATATTTTTAGAAAATCCGTAGTATTCAAAAATTTCATCAGAAAGCTGCTGTTTGGTGAAATCCCAAAAAACACCTTCGCTCAGTGCTGAAATACTGGTAGTTATTTCACCTGTTAATTGCTTGGCAATAAAATCACCAGGCAACATTATTTTAGCGATCTTCTCAAATAAATCGGGCTCAAATTCCTTGACCCAAGCCAATTTTGATGCGGTGAAATTTCCTGGAGAATTTAATAGATGTGATAAGCATTTTTCGTGA
>JAYUFN010000172.1:0-1998 GCA_043738705.1 Bacteroidota bacterium | reverse complement strand
CCATGCCGAAAGGGGGTAACAAAATGAGTAGTTGCGATTTGGCTTTTATTAAAAAATGGATTAATAGCGGCTGTTTGAACAATTAAAAAAAAAATATGCAAAAAAGAAAAAGGATTAAAACCATTTTGTTGGCACTCTTAGTCATAGGCTTGATAGGTGGCCTATATGCCTACAAAGAATACAATAGAAAAAACGTAGATCTCACAAGTATAACACCCGCATTTGTGATGATGGATACCGAGCTAATTAATCAGTTTACAGAGAATGCAATCAGTAGTAATAAAAAATATCTCGGTAAGGTCATTGAATTAAATGGTACAATCAAAAAAGTGGATACTGATCCAAAAGGATTTCATACCGTTGTAATAGGCAACCCAACTAGTATGAATTCCGTAAGATGCAGTATGGATAGTAGTATCAACAAATTGGCAGATAATCTAAAGGTCGGTGAAACCCTCACATTAAGAGGAATCTGTACTGGATATAATGCCGACGATCTTGGGTTGGGTTCCGACGTAATCTTAAATCGATGCCTCATTTCAAAAAAATAAAATCATCACCATCTCAAAAATTAATTATGAAAAGTTCAATTTTGTTAATCGCTGCACTTACAATGAGCTCCGTTACGAATGCTCAAAAATTTTTCACTAAGACCGGCAAAATAAATTTTGATGCTACCGCTCCAAAATCTCCTGAAAATATTGAAGGAGTAAATAAAAACTCCATCTGTGTAATAGATTCAAAAACAGGAGATATTCAATTCTCTGTTTTGATGAAAGGGTTCGATTTTGAAAGAGCACTGATGATGGAACACTTTAATGAAAATTATGTGGAAAGTGATAAATATAATAAAACCACTTTTAAAGGATCCATCACTAACAACGAATCTATCAACTATACAAAAGATGGGTCCTATCCTGCTAAAGTAAAAGGGAAACTTGAAATGCACGGACAAACAAAAGAGATTGAATCCGAAGGAAAAATCATAGTAAAAGCTGGTAAGGTTTTAGTAAACGCAAATTTTGTTGCGCAGTTTGTAGACTTCAACATCGTGATCCCCCAATTAGTAGCCGACAAAGTTGCGAAATTTGCTAAGATAACTGTTGATTGTACGCTCGATCCTTTAGCAAAATAATTCTATTTCATCCCCCAAAAATCATACATGAAATATACTCATTCATACGCCCTAGGTTTACTGTTGGCAATCATGCTCCTAACCGAAGGCGTAAAAGCACAAGGCAAAGATTTGTTAGACTTAGTTGATACAGATAAACCAAAAAAAGAGATTGTAAAAAATGCCTTTAAATCTATTAGGGTTATCAACGGGCATTCTATGGAATTTTTATCGCCGGGCACAATGGACTTTAGAATTCTACATCGTTTTGGGCAGTTGAACCAAGGAAATAATTTTGCTGGATTAGATCAGGCAAGTATGCGTTTAGGCTTTGACTTTGGTCTTACCCGTTATTTACAATTTGGCTTTGGAAGAAGTACTTTCAAAAAAGAATTTGATGGTTATATCAAGTTTGCTCCTATCCGCCAATCAACTGGAACGCATAGTTTTCCGGCTACCATTGCTTTTGTTGGAGGTATGACATTGAACACTTTGCCTTATGCTGATCCAACTGTAAAAAACTATTTTTCATCTAGGATGGCCTATTATGGACAAATGATTATTGGCAGAAAGTTCAGTGAAGGAATAACGCTCCAGATAACTCCTACTATTGTTCATAATAATATTGTTCCTTTAGCAAGTCAACCGAATGATATTTTCGCAGTTGGATTCGGAGGTAGATTAAAGATGAATAAGCGAACTGCATTTACTTGGGATTATTTTTATCTCTTAAATGGAATTGAAACAGATGTAAACTATAATCCGCTTTCAATTGGAGTAGATATTGAAACAGGTGGTCACGTATTTCAATTACACGTTTCCAACTCAGCCGGAATGAATGAACGTGCTTTCATTACTGAAACAACAGGCAGTTGGAAAAAATT
>JAYUFN010000171.1:0-15406 GCA_043738705.1 Bacteroidota bacterium | reverse complement strand
ATATCCAGATTTGAAAATATTAAGTATAGTAAAATCAATTCAGCCCACTGATCAATAACAAAGGGCTAGCTATCGCTTTTTGAATTCTTGTATCTTTGGCTTTTCTTTCAAGTGCAAATACAAAACTATGTCTACTTTCCGAAATTTTAAAATGGTGAGCTACGTGGTTTATGGGCGTGGAAGCTTTAATCAGTTAGATGAAATTCTTGCTCCACATAGAAAAGGCGAAGCGCCAATGATCTTTTTAGTAGATCATTTTTTTGAAGGAAAACCTTTAGCAAGTCGTATCCCGCTAAGAGGAAAAGATAAGATCGTTTTTGTTGATGTTACGCATGAACCCAAGACAACACAAGTAGATAAACTGGCACTGGGACTAAAAGATTCTTTTGGTGGTATTAGTGGAGTTATTGGTATCGGCGGCGGGTCTGCGATGGACCTTGCAAAAGCTGTTTCCTTGATGATGACCAATCCAGGCTCATCTGCTGATTATCAGGGATGGGATCTGGTAAAACATGCGGGTGTTTATAAAGTTGGAATTCCGACACTTAGTGGCACGGGCGCAGAAGTAAGCAGAACTACCGTATTGACTGGACCAGTAAGAAAGCTCGGAATGAATTCCGATTTCACGCCTTTTGATCAGATTGTGTTGGATCCAGAATTAACAAAAGATGCACCAATCAACCAACGTTTTTATACTGGAATGGATTGTTATATACATTGTATTGAAAGTTTGGAAGGAACCTACCTCAATGAATTCAGTAAGAGTTATGGTGAAAAGGCTTTACAGTTATGCCAGAAAATCTATGTAGAAAAAAATCATTGGGATGATGAGAGCGATGATCAGTTGATGATGGCGTCTTATGCCGGAGGTATGAGTATTGCTTATTCGCAAGTGGGTGTTGCACACGCTGTAAGTTATGGTTTGAGTTATTTATTAGGCACCAAGCATGGCATTGGAAACTGTATTGTGATGAATCATTTAGAAGAATATTATCCTACAGGGGTAAAAGAATTTAAATGGATGGTTGAGAAAAATAATATTGAAATCCCTGTAGGAATTTGTAAAGGACTTTCGGAAGAAGATTTTGAAAAAATGATCAATGTATCATTAGGTATGAAACCTTTATGGGAAAATGCTTTGGGGAAGGATTGGGAAAAAATCATGACTCGAGAAAAATTAAGAAAGCTTTACGAAAAATTATAAAAAGTTAAATTTCGGAGCAGTCAATTCTTTTTTTGATTCAAACTATATTATGTCAATACGAATTTTTATCACAGGAGGAACTTTCGATAAGGAATATAATGAGTTGAATGGACAGTTATATTTCAAAGACACCCATATTCAGGAATTACTGAAGCTAGGTAGAAGTAGGGTGGATGTAGCTATCAGAACGCTTATGATGGTAGATAGTTTGGAAATGACTGATGATGACAGATCATTAATTGCCAGGCAATGTCAAACTGCAGAGGAAGATAAAATCATCATTACACATGGTACTGATACGATGTCGGAAACTGCGGCAGTTTTAGCAAAAGAAACAAGTGGCAAAACAATAGTTTTAACAGGAGCAATGATCCCCTATAAATTCGGCAGCTCGGATGGTTTGTTTAATCTCGGAAGTGCTTTAGCTTTTGTTCAGACACTTCCAATTGGGGTTTATGTTGCAATTAATGGAAAGTATTTTAATTGGGATAATGTACGCAAAAACAGACAAACAGGCGGCTTTGAAGAAGTTAATAAATAATTTTATAATAGATCGGGTGACTCATAAATATTGGTATAGTGTAATACTTTTTTAAATAATTCTTCAGGCAGAAAAGGCTTCACAACAATATCATTCATTCCAACTGTTTCAATCCTTTGTTCAATTTCTTTTGGTAAGCTAGCAGTTAGTGCAATAATTGGGATTGATAATTTCCTTTCACGGATAATCTTAGTTGTAGTATATCCATCCATTACCGGCATATGCATGTCCATTAAGATCAGTTTGTGTGTATTAGTATCCAGCATTTCTAATGCTTCCTTACCATTTCTAGCAATATCAACTGTTGCTCCCCATCTTTCAAGGAAGGATGCGGCAACCAAAATATTTACCTCATTGTCTTCAACTAATAGAATCGTGATTCCTTTTAGCGGTTCAGAATCTTCAGAAGGTAACTGGTCAAATACTGCGTTAAAAGATTGTTGAATTTTACTTAGCGGGAATGTTTGTGTAAAACAAAATTCAGAACCTTTTCCTAGTTCGCTTTCTAAAAAAAGTTCAGATCCTTGTAAGTTGAGTAATTTTTTACAGATTGCTAAACCTAGACCGGTTCCCCCAAAGCTGCGTTGCGTAGTTGAATCTGCTTGGGTAAAACGCTCGAAAATATGTTTCTGTTTGTCTTTGTCGATACCTATACCCGTATCAGTAATTCTAAATTCAACTTTCACAGTTGCACTATTCATTTCAAACATTTTAAGCGTTAGCGTTATGTTTCCATTTTTGGTAAATTTGATGGCATTGTTCAGAAGATTTCCGATGATTTGAGTAGTTCTAGTTGGATCACCCAACACGTTAAATTTTAGAGAGGGGTTGTAGTTAAAAATCAATTCATTGTTCCGCTCTAATGCGGAGGCCTTGAATCCGGTGATAATATTTTGGGAGATGTCAACTAGATTCATTTCAATCAATTCAAAACTTACTTTACCGACTTCTATTTTATTATAGTCAAGTATATTATTCACAATCGACAAAAGATTATTTGCAGAAAACACCATCACTTTCAAATATTCTTCCTGATCTTTTCTGGGATTGTCACGAAGTAATAAATTAGAGAGGCCTATCACAGAGTTTAAGGGTGTTCTGATTTCGTGCGACATGGTAGAAAGAAATTCACTCTTTGCGAGTAATCCTTGTTCGGCATCGATACGGGATTTATTTAGTTGGAAAGCAAAACGAAACGAGAGAATGAGTGATTGAAGAAAAAAGAAAGCAATATAGCCGACGAAAATCAAAAGCTTTTGTGGAAAAACCATTCCAAAATACTCTAGATTAATAAGCACATTGATGATCAATCCTGCCATAGTACTCCATAGTGCGTAACCGGATCCAACTCGATTGTTCTTTGCAGCTTTTATATAAACAACAAACACGTAAGCAATGAATAAGAACATTGCCAACAGAAAATAATTGAGTAATAAAGTAAAAATGGCAGAAGGTAAAGCGATAGTTATTAATGCGAAACCGATGCAGATAAAAAGCATCACCCTGAGTATTGTTTTATCAAAATCTTCAGGATATAAAGACCGTGTATATAGTGTAAAAAAACAAACTACTGCATACAGGCTAAGGTATTCGAGGTGAAGCGTAAGCCAAAAAGGAAGATCAGGGAAGATAGTATGTAGCTCGTAGGCTCCTGTTCCAATAATACGATAACTGTAAAAAATACAAAACAGAGAAAAATATAAAATGGCTTTATCGTGCTTTCCAAAAAGATATAGTCCGAAAAAGAACAGTCCGCCCATAAATAAGCATCCGGTTAATAAAAGATCCAATGCGGATTCTTTCTTATCCTGAAATAACAGTATTTCCCGATCGCCGATTACAAGATTCTTATAAGGACCGCCTTTAACATGCCAATAATTTGCAACCTGAAGAAGAAGTTGCAAGGTATCGCTACGAGTATCTAGAGGCAAAGTATAAGATAACCATCTTGGAGTAGCGCTTTCTTTAGTAGTATCGGGATGACCGTTTTGAGAAAAAAGTTTGCCATTTATAAATAGTTGATAGGAAGCGTAAACATCGGGAACAATTAATGCGAGTGGTTTTCTCTCTTTGGGTAATAATACGATTAAACTATAGGTAGCATAACCGATAGCAGGAAGGTTCTTTCCCTCCAAAATGGTATTGTTCCAGAGTTTTGGAAATTCTGTAAACTGAGTTGCAGGCTTTTGGTTGTTGGGGTTGATCAATTGATGCCAGTAAAAGCCCCAATCACCGGTTAGATTTACTGTTTTATGAGAAAGATCAGCACTGCGTAAATCAATCAAGCCTTTCTGTGCAATGGGATGATTGTTTGAGTTTGCTAAGGCACAAATCTCCGAAAGCAAGAAGATCAAGCAAGTAAAAAAGGGAAACTTAAAATATGAAAACCCTTCAGACACCATACAAAAAATGAATGATTATTAACCAGTTTGGATAAAGTGAAGCATGCGGGCAAATTAAAAATAAGCAACTTTCATATATGATCTATGGTAAATTGAAAGAGAAACATAGATTTCATAATACAAAAAACCACCCCCGGTTAAAAGGATGGCTTTAGTAGATGGGTTAGTATAAGTATCTCTTAGTGTTTTGTTTCTAACAATTTAAAGAACTGATCTAACTGAGGCAGGATTACAATTCTTGTTCTGCGATTTGCTGCACGACCTTCTGCGGTAGAATTATCAGCCAATGGTAAATATTGCCCACGACCAGCGGCTGTCATACGCTTAGGATCCAGGCCATAAGTATTTTGCAAAATGCGTACAACTGTTGTTGCGCGTTTTACGCTTAAATCCCAGTTATCAGAAATGATATTGCTTTTCATGGCTATAGAATCTGTATGACCTTCTACCATGAATTCAATATCGGGTTGCGCATTCAACACTTTTGCAACTTTGCCCAACACTTCTTTTGCTCTGTCTGTTACATCATAACTTCCACTTTTAAATAAAAGCTTATCGGAGATATCAACATAAACAACTCCTTTTTCTACTTTGATATTAATATCCTTATCATCCAGATTACCAATAGCACCTTTCAAATTCATTACGAGCGCCATATTTAAAGAATCCTTGCGTGCAATAGATCCTTGTAGATCTCTAATATAGATATCTTTTGAACCAATATTTTCAAGCGATTTCTTGATACTCTCTGCTTGCGAACCAGTTACTACAGAAAGATCTTTTAACTGATTCAAAACTGTATTGTTGTTCTGTTTCAGATAATCAATTTGACTTTTCAAATCAGAATTTAAAGATTCGAAAGCTGATTTTTTTGCATTCAGCTCAGAAACCTGACTATTACATTTAGTTAGGTTGTCCTGTAAACCACGAAATTTTGTTTGTAATTCAAGATAAGCGCCATTTAGCTCGCTATATTTGGCTTGTTCCTGTTTGAATACTTTTTGGCTAACACAAGAGAATAAAAATACTGTACTCAAGCCTAAACCAACATACATTCTAAGTTTCATATCTGTTTAATTTAATCGATTGGATATGTATCAAAACGAATAAACAGAGCAAAAATTGTGTGATTCAGTTATTTTACTAAATCATTCATAATGAACCGATTCAGTTGCCGAAATCACTGATTCTGGCCGATTACCCCATGTGGTATAATATTGCTCATAGAGCTTGTCGACCTTGTTCCGTTTTATTTTAAGAGTAGGAGTAAGAATTCCGTTTTCGATGGTCCATTCTGAAGCAATCAAAACTAATTTTGAAATCTTTTCATGATGCTCCAGTTCTTCATTGATAGTAGCTAAAAACCTTACAAGAGTTATTTCCAGAATTGCTTTTTCCTCCAACTTAGCGGCTTCGGAGAGGATGCAAATTGCAAGCGCGTGTGGCATGCCATTACCTACCACGCAGGCCTGATCAATGAAACAATTGGCAAGTAACTTACTTTCGATAGGCGCAGGACAAATATATTTCCCTTTACTTGTCTTAAACTGATCTTTGATCCTTCCTGTAATAGTTAAAAATCCATTGGAATCTATAAAGCCCTGATCGCCGGTTTTTAAATATCCATCTTCAAAACATTCAGCACTCAAGGCAGGCTCTTTATAATATCCCTGCATCGATGCCATACTTTTAACTTGCACTTCCTGATCCTCGCCTAATCGAACAGACACTTCGGGATAGGCAGTACCGACTGTTCCAAAAATGCCAGCATTTTTTCGATTGGCATGAGAAAGTGCCAAATTTTCGGTCATGCCATATGCTTCCATAATAGTAATCCCCAATTTATCATACCATTCTAATAAAGCTTTATTAATTGGCGATGCACCAGTAAATATGAAATGCGCTCTTGAAAGACCTAATTTTTTTCGAATAATTTTTTTAAACAAATTTGAAATAATAGGAAGGGAAAGAATTTTATCTAATTTTTTCTGAGGTAATTTTCTCAAAATTTCTTCCTTCATTTTTTCCCAAATCCGAGGTACTGCTAAAAAAATGGTTGGCTGAGTATGTTTCAAGTTAATTGAGAAGCGATCCATTGATTCAGCAAAATACATGGTGCTACCAGTGAACAGCGTACCGCATTCTACCAACATTTTTTCGGCGACATGACAAAGTGGGAGGTATGAAAAAAAGATTTCATTTTGTATAGTTGGGTTGGCTTTCAAAAAAGAAGCAACCGCATAATTCATCGAACGATAAGTATGCATCACACCTTTGGGTTGTCCGGTAGTACCTGAAGTGTAAATGATACAAGCAAGTGCATCTTCATCAATTTCGGGTTTACCTTTTAATGGCAAATGGTCTTTAGTAATATCAGTCCATACCAAACAATTCCGAATGGGATAAAACGGAAAACAAACCCTGATTAGCTGATCTGGAACCCCGGCTTTCATTTTTTCTGGATCATCTAATTTGCCTAAAAAAATCATTTTTGAATCACTATGAATCAGAATTTCATTGAGTGAAGCGGGTGTAATATTGGGATAAAGTGGAACAGAAATACAGCCAGCCATCATAATAGCCATATCGGCCATGATCCAATAAGCACAATTTTTACTAAGAATAGCAATTTTGTCGCCCTTGTTAAGACCTAATGCAGTAATAGCTGCTGACATTCTACGAATTTCTGTGCCGGCTGATTGCCATGTAAAATTTTGATAGACTTGATTTACTGGCTCTGACAGAAAAAGTTTGTTTGCCTTTGTTTCTTCGAAAAGGCAAAATGAGTCAATAATCGAAGGTGGGTTATGGGAATTACTCATTTGTTCAAGGTTGAGTTGTTTGTAAATGCGAAAGCCCTAATTCAGGGTATTTCCCCTTCATTGGGGCATAATAGTTTATAATTAATTTAAAATCTGCTACTTCATCTGAGCTAGTAAGGAAAGGTTCGGCAATTGTAATTTCTTTTTTTTCAAAATCAAATCCCACCATAATAATTGGAACACCCGCTTTTTTTGCAATATGATAAAACCCGGTTCTGAGTCGGTCTACTTTTTTTCTGGTACCTTCTGGAGATAGCGCCAATAAAAATCTAGAATGATTATTAAACATCGTAACAGCTTGATCAACCATGTTGTGGTGATCGAAACGGTCAACGGGGAAACCTCCAGTAGATTTAAAAACAAAGGAAAATGGACCGTGAAATAATTCTGCTTTTCCAAAATAGTGTGTATCCTTAATACCTAAAATACTTTTTGCGGCTAAGCCTATTACAAAATCGGCTGCGCAGGTATGTGGTGCCACAATTATTACCGCTTTGGGTATATGCGAGGGAAATGGATCTCTGATTTTCCAGCCTGTTAAGAGGAAATAGAGTTTCCAAACAAATCTCATAGGCAACAGCTTTGAACAACAAGTTAAGGGATGCTTTCGATTATTTAAAAAAATGCGCCCATTCATAAAAGGATCATTGAGTATCATTTTGCTTAAAACTTATAAAATAGAATTTAAAACAGAATATTATTAATTGTAAAGAGCAATTTTCTATTTATTTCTCCGTTTTTAATAAAACCCCCTACAATGGCTAATTTTAGAAGCTTCATCGGCTCCGAGCTGCTTGCTATTAAACAACACTTAGCTTCCGTTAAAAGTATTATCCCCGAAAAATTGAAGCTAACTCCGTCTCTAAGAAGGAGCATGTTCAAATTACATTTAAAAAGAAGGGACTTTGCAAAAAACGCTTTAACCTTGATGCGAAGAAATCCTAGCTCAGCCCCCAGCTTTGTAGATATTCAGGCTTGTAATAATTATATGCAACTCTATGATCAGTATTCGGAATTGCTTCATGAAGTAGATGAAGTGAAACGGCAATTAGAAGACGCAAGATTATTGGTTGGGCATGAAATACTAAAACAAACACGTTCGTATTTTCAAAATGCTAAAAATGGAGCAGACTCGGGCGATAAACAATTTGAAACCATCTATCTGCAGCTCAAGCCATTTTATGCCGTAGGTAGGAATAGTAAAAAACTAGAAGAGGAAAGATTATAATTTAATCAGGTAATACACGCTTTCATCATTTAATAGAACCTTCTCAAATAAAGAACCGTTAGATATATAAAATTATTTGCAAATTTGAGGGAGCCTTTAATATTCCAACCTTGAACAAGAAGCAGTATTTTAGAATTGATAAGATCAGCAGAAAAAAACTGTACTGGATTTTTCAGGCATGCGGTTGGTTGGCAATGTTGTTTTATGAATTAATTAATTATATCGGCCTCGGATTTTTTAACATCAGAGATTTTATTACGCTAACCATATTGACAGTAATTGCAATGCTTTATACGCATCTTTATAGGTATATCATTAATAAATCGATTTTTTTCCAACAAGCATATCTCATGCAGTTTGTTTGGATGCTGGTAAGCTGGGTTGCTTTATCTGTGACTATTCCACTAACAGGTTCACTGTTATTATATTTTATTGATCACAAGTATAAGATTGGATTTTTTACATTGAACTTTTTTATGAATGTGATTAACTGGAGCAGGTATTTGGCAGTTTGGTTACTGATGTATCACATTTCAAAATTCTTATACCACAAGGCCAGAGCTGATGTTAAACAATTGCATACAGCACTTGAATTGCAAACGGCGCAATTAGAAATTTTACGATTACAGCTAAACCCACACTTTTTATTTAATGCCTTAAATAGTATTCGCTCGTTGATCATAACTGATGGAGAGCAGGCCAGAACAGCCACCACTTTATTATCGCAACTTTTGAGGCATACTTTAAATTATGAAAAGCAACGTTTTATATCGATACAACAAGAATCAGAAATCGTAAAAGATTATCTGGCACTAGAAAAAATTCGATTTGAAGAAAGGCTGGAATACAGTGTAGAGATAGATCCCGAACTTTTTGAAACAACCGTACCTCCAAGCATACTATTAACGCTTGCAGAAAATGCAATCAAACATGGTATCAGCAAATTAGTAAAAGGTGGAACAATTGTAGTAGAAGTAAAAAAAACAGAAGGAGAAGTTTTCATCAGGGTAACTAATACGGGTAATATTATAGAAACGCATGAAGAAAAGGGGAGGCAGGGAATTGGCATTTCAAACTTGAATAAGCGGTTAAAATTATTTTATGAAACAGCTCCTGAATTAAGATTAGAGCAATTACAATCAAACAGGGTAGCCGTAACCATTCGATTACCCATAGCACATTCTAATTAACTCATTTTAGCTTAGCGGAATTATCAGATTAATTGTTTCTTTGTATGAAACTTAGTGCATAGTGAATACGCAGAACAAGATCATTATCATTACAGCGCCATCGGGTGCAGGTAAGACATCGATTACGCATTATCTATTGAATAAATATCCTAAACTTTCTTTTTCAATATCGGCTGCCACAAGATCAGCTAGGGGGG
The DNA here is from genome assembly GCA_043738705.1 of Bacteroidota bacterium. Taxonomy (GTDB): domain Bacteria; phylum Bacteroidota; class Bacteroidia; order Chitinophagales; family Chitinophagaceae; genus Sediminibacterium. The sequence goes on along the minus strand of JAYUFN010000171.1, from coordinate 5,822 downwards.
AAGAACAAGATGCTGTGGATTATTATTTTATGAATGAAGCAGAATTTCGTGAAAAGATTCAAGAAGAAGCTTTTCTAGAATGGGAAATGGTTTATGAAGGAAAGTACTACGGCACCCTTAAATCTGAGATTAATAGAATATGGGCAACCGGAAAAATTCCCGTGCTTGATATCGATGTAAAAGGAGCTATTCATGTACAACAACAATTTGGAGTTAATTGTCTTTCCATCTTTATAGAACCGCCATCGGTGGAAGAGTTAAAAAGGCGTTTAGAAAGTCGGGGGACTGAAACAGCAGAGAGCCTGGCTACTAGGGTTAGTAAAGCCAGCTACGAAATTTCATTCAACCACCACTTCAATAAAACCATTATCAATGACGACTTATCAAATGCCTGTTTGGAAACTGAAAAAGTTATTAAAGATTTCTTAGGTTGGTAAGCGGGTTTTACTGAAATTTAGATTCTAACACTTATTATATGCCATTTCAGAACAGAACAATTTTAATAACCGGCTCAAGCAGGGGTATTGGTAAAGCAATGGCTTTACGTTTAGCAAAAGAAGGTGCAAATATTATAATTGCTGCAAAAAGTGTGGATGAGGACCCAAGATTAGGTGGTACCATTTACTCGGCTGCTGAAGAAGTGGAAGCAGCAGGTGGTAAGGCTTTAGCGGTACAGGTAGATATTAGGAATGAAGAGCAGATTCAAAATATGGTTCAACAAGCCGTTGAAAAATTTGGTGGCATTGATGTGGTAATCAATAATGCATCTGCCATTCAACTTACCCCTACAGAACAAACTGAAACTAAAAGGTTCGACCTGATGCACAGCATTAATGTGCGTGGAACCTTTCTCGTTGTGAAGCATTGTTTACCCTATTTACGTAAAGGTAAAAACCCACATATCATTACACTATCGCCTCCAGTTAATTTAAATCCTAAGTGGCTGGGCGGACATATTGCCTATACGATCACCAAATTTAGTATGAGTATGATGGCCATGGGTTGGGCAGAAGAATTGAAAGGTGCTGGAATTGCTTCCAATGCACTTTGGCCAAGAACCACGATCGACACGGCTGCAGTCAGGAATTTATTAGGGGGTGAAGCTTTAGCGAGGATGAGTAGAACGCCCGATATCATTGCCGATGCTGTATATTTTATTTTGAAAAAAAATGCATCGCAATGCACGGGTCATACTTTTGTTGATGAAGAAGTATTGGCAAGCGAAGGAATCACAAATCTTGAGAAATACGCTGTAGTACCAGGTGCACACTTGTACACAGATCTTTTTGTATAACCCAACAACCAAAAGAAACATGAGAAAGATGGTAACTGCAAGTGCTTTATGCCTTGCAACAGGATTATTATTTGCACAAAAGGCCAAGGTAAAAATTCAACCTGCCGCTTCTGTGGATGCCCTTAAAACACAAGCTATTCAAGATGTTCAGGGAGGGTATAACCATTATAAAAACATTGCATTACAGATCTGGAATTTTGCTGAGGTGGGCTATAAAGAAGTAAAGAGTTCGGCCTTACATCAGCAAACTTTAAAAGATGCTGGCTTTGATGTTCAGGCAGGTATAGCAGACATTCCAACCGCTTTTGTAGCTACCTATGGCAGTGGCAAACCGGTGATCGGAATATTAGCAGAATACGATGCACTTCCCGGATTAGCACAAACAGCAAATCCAGAAAAAAATGCCATTCCAGGAAAAGATGCAGGACATGGTTGTGGCCATCATTTATTTGGTACCGCTTCTGTTGCAGCAGGTATAGAAATTAAAAAATTGATTGAATCAAAAAAATTGACTGGTACAATTAAAGTGTTCGGCTGCCCTGCAGAAGAAGGGGGTAGCGGTAAGGTATATATGGTGAGGGCTGGACTATTCAACGATGTAGACATTGTTGTTCATTGGCATCCAGGCAATCAAAACGAAATAACCATGACTAGTGCATTGGCAAATACTTCTGCAAAATTTCGCTTCCATGGTTTGTCTGCTCATGCATCTGCATCACCAGAAAGGGGAAGATCGGCTTTGGATGCGGTAGAAGCAATGGACAATATGGCAAATATGATGCGGGAGCATGTACCTCAGGAAACAAGAATTCATTACGTGATTACAAATGGTGGTAAAGCGCCGAATGTGGTACCTGATTTTGCTGAAGTTTTTTATTATGTACGTCATCCTAAAAGAGAAGAGGTAGTTTCTATTTTTGCTCGTCTGGTAAATATTGCAAAAGGAGCTGCTCTTGGAACAGAGACTACAATGGACTATGAAATTATTGGTGGAACACACGACCTACTAATTAATAAAACATTAGGTGAAGCCATGCAGCTAGATCTTGAAAAAGTAGGAGGAGTAACTTATACTGATGAAGAAGTAGCATTTGGGAAAAAATTGCAATCAAGCTTTACTTTTAAAGCTCCAGCAATTGAAGAGGCTTCAAAGATTGAACCATTCGCAAAACCAGCTTCAAGTGGTCAGGGTTCTACCGATGTGGGTGATGTAAGTTATGCGGTACCAACTGTAGGTATGTCGGCAGCTACTTGGATTCCGGGAACTCCTGCACATAGCTGGCAGGCTGTAGCTTGTGGTGGAACAGAAATAGGAATAAAGGGAATGATGGTTGCTGCAAAAACAATGACGTTAATGGCAATCGACTTATATACGAACCCTACGCTTGTTCAAAAAGCAAAAGATGAATTTAAAATTACAAAAGGAGATTATCAATACAAGGCTTTATTAGGGGATAGAAAACCTGCTTTGAATTATAGAGATTAATAGAAAGTCAAAAATAAAAATTCAAAAGCCAAAAAAAGGGCTGCATATTTCGATGCAGCCCTTTTAATTTTTTTTAGGAGGTTTTATTTTTTGTTGAAATCACCGCCGTAAACGAGGATTAATTTTTCTGGCTTGATATATTTTACCAACGCTTGATTTACTTCTGCTAGTTTCAGAGAAGTTATTTTCTTTTCGAAATCGTTATACCATGTCAAGTCACGATTAATATATTGGTAAGACTCTAATAAGTTGGCCAATTGTGCATCAACTCCAAGACTAATTTTTCTGCCTTGTAACCAGCTGTCGGTAGATTTTTTTAGTTCGTCATCAGTAAATCCTTTCTCGATTGCTTTTGTAATTTCTTGTTTCAACGCACTGTCTAAGCGGTTTTTGTAGATAGGATTGAAGATCGCATAAACCCCCCACTGTGATGCTTTATCGATAGGGCTACCTTGTAAGAAAGAACCTGCGCCATAACTCATGCCCTCGTTTTCTCTAAGTCGTTTTGGAATTCTTGAAGAAAGAAATGCACCACCACCCAATAATTCATTTGCCATAGTTACACCGGCATAGTCTGCATCATTTTCGGTCAACGGGAGATTGATAAAACCTAGTGCCATAGCATTTGCCTTATCAGGAGTTAGGATAGTTTCATCACTTCCCTTAATATCAAAATATTGTCTAGGAATTCTAGTAAAATTTGTTTTAGAAGTCCATGCCTGAAACACAGATGCAATAGCTTTTTCAGCATCTTCTGCAATAAAATCTCCAACTAATGCACCCGTTCCATTATTTGCTCCGTAGTGACTATTATAAAAAGATTCGAGGTCAACTCTTTTCAATTGATTAAGCCCTGCAGTTTCTTCATCTGCATCCATGGTATGATAGATACTTGATTTTGGATATTGCTCACTTTTTTGTGAAGCCAATACAGACGCTCTATATTGCGGATCATTTCTGTTGGCATCCAATGATGCTTTACTCTGAGCAATCAATTTCTCCAATTCATTTTGATCGAAAGAAGGATTTGATAATACTTCTTTTAATAATGACATACAAGTATTAAAGTGCGCCTTATCAGTGTTGATACTAATAACAACTACCTGAGCTGCTCCTGAAATACTTATCTGAGATTTGATCTTATCAAGTGTATCGTTCAATTGTTTCTTACTCAATAGTTTTGTGCCATTACGCAACATCGAGGCCGTCATGGTAAGGATCATGTCTTTATTGTCTAGACTTTTTTCATTACCGATACGTAATTTGAAATTACCAATGATCTTTTCGCCCTTAGCTGGTTTTTTTAGTAGTGCATATTTAAAACCGTTCGTCAACTTTTTGTATTGTGTATTTTTCTTGATATTGGTAATACTGGTTTCGAAAGTCTCTGTTTGTTTTTTTACCTCTTTGCCTTTATAATCTTTTACTAGTGCAGCTATATCACCTACATCAGTAACTTTTACTCGATCAGGATTCTTGTCGGGAATAAATAAACCCCAAGTTCTGTTTGATGGTTTGTAATAGTTCTTAGCAAAGGTCTGAACGTCTGCAATCTTTAATTTTTCTACTCTATCGCGAGTAATAAAAAATAGTCTCCAATCACCTGCGCCAACGGCTTCTGTTAAGTTGATGCATAAGCTGATAGTATTATTTGTTGTATTCTCGTTTCTTTTAATTATTGCGTTTTTAGCTCTTTCTAATTCTTCTGAAGTAATGGCAGTTGAACCAATTTTATCAAGAGTTGAAAGGAAAACTGTTTTAGCGGAATCAATACTTTTTTCTTTAGGAATTTCGGCTTGCAGGTATGTGAAGCCCGGGTCTTTCAAGGCAAGTAATTCCTGATCAACGCTAGTTGCTAATTTTTTTTCAACTAATGCTTTGTAAAGAATACCTGATGGGTTATTGGTAAGAATATTTAATAATGCCTGATTAGAGGCATAATCTTTATCAGAATAAGATGGGGTATGAAACATCACTCCCATGTATTGAATGTCGCCGACCCTCTTTAATTCTACATAACGTTCACCGTCCTGAATAGGTTCAACAGTGTAAGTAGGTTGTAATAGCCTTGTTGGTTTTGGGATACTGCTATAAAATTGTTGGATCCACTGTAGTGCTTTTGATTCATCAAATTTTCCCGCCACCATTAATACTGCATTATCGGGCTGATAGTATTTTTTATAAAATGCGCGTAGATTATCAACTGGCACTCTTTCAATATCTTCTTTGCTACCGATAGTAGACTTACCATAGTTATGCCATAAATAACCGGTTGAAACAATACGTTCTTGCAATACTCCTGATGGATCATTCTCTCCACTTTCAAATTCATTTCGAACTACACTAAACTCTGTTTTTAATTCATCTTTAAGGATCTGGCTATTCACCATACGATCGGATTCCATATCAAGTGCCCACTTTAAATTATCATCGTTTGCTGGTAACACTTCATAGTAATTGGTTCTGTCGTACCAAGTAGTACCATTCGCCGAAGCCCCTTTATCTGCAATCGTTTTCTTAATGTCTTTATACCTTTTAGAAGTCTTGAACATCATATGTTCCAATAAGTGAGCCATTCCACTTTCGCCATATCCTTCATGTCGAGAACCTACTAAATAAACAATATTTACGACAACATTATTTTGAGAATTATCTGGTAATAGAAGCACGCGTAAACCATTATTGAGTTGATACTCTTTGATGCCTTCAACTTGCGTTACAAGTTGGGGAGCGCTGGTGGGCGCTTTTGTTGTTTGACTATTCGCAGAAAATAAAACTGCAAACAGAAAGCATACAAGTGATGAAATTTTGTACATAGTATAGTTTTTAGTTAAAATAAGAAACCCCTGTTAAACAAAATAACAGGGGGATATAAATATATTAAATAAAAACAATTATATCAACTAGCTATTGTTAATTAATTGTTTATTCAGCGTTTGTTTTGTTTTCTTCCTCATCCATTTTTTCAGGGCGCATTTGAGGGAATAATAATACGTCCTGAATAGATGCCTGGTTTGTCATCATCATACACAAACGATCGAT